>JAFMJA010000203.1 GCA_017853735.1 Burkholderiaceae bacterium
ATAAAAAGAGGCTAGGGGTCCAGCGATGACATGTGACATGTCAAGCACGCGTACGCCGTCCAACGGCAACCCGGATGAGTTGCTAAGTGGAGCGAAGTTCATGGTAAGGTTGCTTTCAGCTGGCGCTTATGCCGGTAAGTCGTACGATGTCAGCCCACTTTTTCTGCTCGCTTCTTACAAAGGAAGAAAAAGACTGAGGGCTATCGCTGGGCACAGCAAGATTGCCAGCATTTTCAAAAGCAGTTCGGATGGAAGGCAGTTTCAGCGCATTGACTGTGGCTTCGTAAAGCGCCGTGATGGCGTCCATTGGTGTCTTTGCAGGGGCCCAAATGCCAAACCAGGACTCCTGAACGGTCAGCTCGTTTTTCATGAGTTCGTTCAGTGTTGGCACGTCTGGTAGCTGATTGAGTCGGTTGCGACTGGTGACTGCGAGTGCTCGCAGCTTTCCGCCTTTTACCTGGGGCACACCCGTACCTGCAACTGGAAATGCAAACTGCGTATCACCACGTAAAAGGGAAGCGGCAATTTCCACGGATCCTTTTAGAGGTACATGAGTGGCACTGAGGTTGTTCAAGTTCAAGAAAGTCGCTCCGGCAAGGTGCGCAGAAGTGCCAATGCCGCCAGAGCCATAGTTCATGCTGCCCGAGGATTTGCGCAAGGCAACAACCAGGTCGTCCATACTGCGATACGGAGAATCTGCGCTGACAACCAGCACAGTCGGAGAAGCTGCCATATTACTGATGCAGACAAAGTCGTTGACAGGGTCGAACTTCAAGTTTGGTTGCAGACTTTTTTGGATCAGGTGGGTATTTGAGCCCATCAGCAGGGTGTATCCATCTGGAGCGGCAGCGGCAACAAATTGTGCTGCCAACACACCAGCAGCACCAACCTTGTTTTCGATGACTACTGATTGCTTAAGAGCCTCTCCCATTGACGGAGCAAATTGACGTAGTTGGACGTCAGGCCCCCCACCGGCGGCATAAGGCGAGATCACCTTCACAGGTCGAGTGGGAAAGGTGGACGAAGCTCGCGAAATCAATGGTGCGGCAATAAGTGCTGCACCTGAAATACATAAATGTCTACGAAGCATGCCGATGTCTCTCCGAGTGTTTTTGTTCTGGTTGTTGATGCCAACGCCTTGATAGCGTCAAATTATTTTAGAAATTCCAAAATTTTTGAATAAGTTGGCAAATCTAAAGGAAATCAATCGATACGTGCACCCGACATTTCCACTATGCGCTTCATTTTGACCATGTCATTGCGGATAAAAGTGGTGAACTCGGCGTGCCCCATGCTGACCACCTCAGTGCCGTCTGCCTGCACTTTGTCGCGGAACACCTTGTCCGCGAAGGCCTTTTGCAATTCAGCGTCTAGGCGTTGTACAACTTCACTGGGCGTTTTGGCTGGTGCGATCAGACCAAACCATGAACCATAGTCAAATCCAGCTACTGTATCGCCAATCGATGGCACCTCGGGCAGGGCATGGTTACGCTTGGTGCCTGTTACGCCCAACGCACGTAGGCGCCCGCTCTTGACCAGAGGAACGGCGGTGGACAAGGTAGGGAAACCACAAACCGCCGCTTTGCTGATGACGGAGGTGATTATTTCAGGCGCCCCTTTGTAAGGCACATGCACCACGTCCACATTCGCCAGGGTCTTGAACAATTCGGCTGCAAGGTGTGCACCACTCCCGTTGCCACCCGATGCATAGTTGTACTTGCCTGGCCCTTCCTTGAAAAGCCGAATCAGGTCAGCCACATTTTTGATGGGTGAATCTGCTGCCACCACCAAAAGGTGGGGCATCGTTACGCACAGGTTGATGCCAACAAAATCCGCGACTGGCTCGTAGTTCACTTTTCGATAGAGCGACGGATTGGTTGTCATGGCTGAAGTGCCCAAGCCAATGGTGTAGCCATCAGCCGATGCCTTAGCAATGGCCTCATTGCCGATATTGCTGCCTGCGCCGGGTCGGTTTTCGATCACCAGCGATTGCCCCAGTGCACTGCTCAGGCGCTCACTGATAGAACGCGCGAGCACGTCAGGCGCGCTACCCGGAATATAGGGCACGACAAAGCGGATCGGCTTGTTAGGCCAAGCTTGAGCATTCACCAGTTTTGGGCTCAGCGCTAGTGCGCCGCAAGCGGCAACGAATTGTCTGCGATGCATGTTGTCCCCTCTTTTTCAAAGAATTTAATGTTGCTTGAAGTATACAATTTGAACGTACTTTCACTTTACATAGAGCGCTAGTCGCGCTCTCAATTTGCACCAAGTGCAGCGCCGAATGAAACCCCAAAATCTCCTAATCATCTTCTCTGACGAGCACAACCCGAAGGTTCTTGGTGCCGGCGGACACCCTTTCATATCCACCCCCAATCTAGATGCTTTAGCTGCCAGTGGCACGCGGTTCACACAGGGTACGACGCCTTGTCCGATCTGTGTGCCCGCGCGCGCTTCTCTTGCCACAGGGCGTTACGTCAATGAGATAGGTTATTGGGACAACGCCGACGCGTATGAGGGACGCGTACCGAGCTGGCATCACCTGTTGCGCGATCAAGGCCATCGTGTGGTGTCCATTGGCAAGCTGCACTTTAGAGGACACCCAGGTGATGACCATGGTTTCTCGGAAGAAATTATCCCGATGCACATTGTCGATGGCTTGGGCGATCTGATTTCCCTTCGCCGCGGCCCTGACGCGCCAGTGCGTGGTGGAGCAAAAAAAATGATTGGCCAGGCTGGCCCTGGCGAATCAGACTACACCCGTTATGACCGAAATATCGCTGCGCAGGCGCAGATCTGGCTGCGCGAGGAGGCCCCCAAGTACCAAGACAAACCGTGGGTGCTGTTCGTTTCGATGGTGGCACCTCACTTTCCACTGACCGCACCCCCAGAACATTTTTACCGTTATGCCAATAGGCAACTGCCAATGCCCAAACAGTACGCCAAAGCAGAGCGGCCACAGCATCCGCACCTGGCAGATTACAGCTCAACCATGAACTACGATAGTCACATGAAAAGTGAGGCGGATGTGCGCCGCGCATTGGCCGGCTACTTTGGTCTAGTCAGTTTCATGGACGAACAAGTTGGCAAAGTGATGGCTGCCCTCAAGGAAACCGGTCTGATTGAAAATACACGTGTGCTCTACACCACCGACCATGGTGACAACAATGGGGCGCGTGGCCTGTGGGGCAAAAGCACCATGTATGAAGAAAGTGTTGGCGTGCCAATGATCCTTGCGGGTAGCGATGTGCCTGCCGGAAAAGTGGTGACCACGCCTACCAATCTGGTAGATGTTTTCGCTACTGCACTCGATGCAGTAGGTGCTGCACCAGCACCATCCTCTGGCCTGTCCTTGTTTGACATTGCCAATGCACCCGATCAAGACCGAATCGTGCTGTCCGAATACCACGCGGCTGGTTCGCATGAAGCGATATTCATGTTGCAGGATGCGCGCTACAAGTATGTTCGCTGCATTTCCTACCCGACTCAATTGTTTGATCGCCTCAATGACCCCGAGGAGTTGCGCGATGTGGCCGCTGACCCCGCTTACGCGCCGGTGATCAAGCGCATGGAAGAAGCATTGCGCACAAGACTCGACCCTGCAGAAGTTGACTTGCGCGCCAAGCAGCGTCAGGCAGAGGTGCTCGCCGCAGCTGGCGGCTGGGACTTTGCCTGGAAGCGCGGTGATTTGCCTTTCTCTCCACCTCCAGGTGTTGCGGCCAGCTGGAGTTGAAAATTTACATAGACAGATCGCGTCTGCTGGATTTGTCAGACAACTCGCATTCCTTGCAGTACCTTAACCAGCGCACTCAGGCTTTTCAGGGCTTGATCACCATTAGATTTTCGGCATGTGACACACAATGGAGTGCCGTTTATTACCGGCTAATCGAGTAAAACTGAGGCGCTTGGCTAGTACGACCATTGAATCGACCCGGGAAGTGAGGATGCTCCAACTTTTCAGAAAGCGGGATCAGTAGCAAGACCATGAAATCCATCCAACTCGACGCCCTGCGCATGGCTTATCTGGAAGAGGGACAGGGCCCCTTGGTGGTGATGTTGCACGGGTTCCCGGACCGGCCGGAAACCTGGAGCCATCAGGTGCCGGCGCTGGTGGCGCAGGGCTACCGGGTGGTGAGGCCGTATCTCAGGGGCTATCCGCCCACGCAAATTCCGCAGGACGGGTATTACGACAAGGCCACGCTGGTCAGCGACATCGCGCAGTTCATCCAGGCCATCAGCCCCGGCCAGCCTTGCTATTTGGTGGGGCAAGACTGGGGCGCCATCATTGGCTATGCCTTGCTGGCCGCACACCCCGAATTGGTGCGGCGTGCGGTGCTGATGGCGGTGCCGCACCCGGGTGAGGTAGCCAAAAGCATTCTGAACCCCCGCCATGTGCACCGCTCATTTCACTGGTGGTTTTTTCAGCTGCCCAATCTGCCCGAGCAGGCCTTGGCCAAAGACAATATGCACTTCATCGATTACCTGTGGCAATACTGGACGGTGGAGGACTTTGAAGACCAGGCGCACATCCAGTCGGTGAAAGAGCTGTTGGCGCAGCCCGGTGCATTGACTGCTACCCTGGCCTATTACCGCGCCATGTTTGATGCCAGCAAGGCTGACCCGGCACTGGCTGGCTTGCGCGCCCTGATGGACAGGCAGATTGCCGTGCCCACGCTGGCCTTGTGCGGCGCCCAAGACATGCGCGCCGAGCTGATGCACGACCAGGCTTCTTATTTCACCGGGACCTATGTGTTTCAACTGATCGACAACGCCGGCCACTTCCTGCACCGCGAGCAACCCGAGCCGGTGACACAGGCCATTGTGAAATGGCTAGGACAGGGGTGATCTGAGAGCGAAGTCATTCCAAGCGATGCTATGCGATCGAGGTGTGGCATGCCTTGGACGATACCCGCTACGGGGGTATGCAGCGACCGCGAGCACGCAGACTTGACCAGATGATCAGCAACACCGCAACGATACAAACCATGATGGCCGCGACGACTGGCAAGTCAGGCGCGGGAGCCTTGATCCAGCCGAAAGCGTCTGCGATGGCTTGAAAGAACCAAGCTGTCAGCGGTGCGAACGCCATCATTGCAGTCAGGTTCTCCGTGGTGATCTTCACCACTGACGAAAAGTTCAAATACATCATGAACGTAA
>JAFMJA010000204.1 GCA_017853735.1 Burkholderiaceae bacterium
AAATAACCTTACATCAATTGCATCAGGCTCGAAAATCTTAAAAATTTAAGATCTATAAAAATACTTTTTATATTTCAAACGACATCCTCGACGGCATGAAGGTCGTGCAGCCTGTTTGAATTCTTCTTGATTTCTCAGTGTCTTCACTGAGAGTTACCCCCCGCGCCGCCGGTGTTTCGCTGGTCTACGAAACCGCGTCGCCTGCCCCCGTATCAACATCCGCATCCGGCGCCTATTCCTCGGTATCGCTGGGGATGCCAAACCCGGTGACCAGGGCGTCCTTTGATTTGAGGGTTGAGCACGGGCCTGTATATCGGGTCTATTTCATCCAGCGCGGCGAAGTCGTGATCGACTTGCTACTGCCAACAGTCGGCGGGAATTGGCACGCAGTTTGACATTTGCGACAGATCCTGCTCTGGCGGGTGTCCTGGTCTCCTGGGCGGGAGTATCGACTGCATTTATCCAGGCTGCGTTGCTGTCTGGAACATCGATGGCATTGTTGGTGGGATAACCCTATGCCAATCCACCAAGTCATGAGAACCGCCGGCATATCTTGGTGTAGTTGCAGGAGGGTATCGACCTGGTATGGACCAGTCTGTTGCTTCGACCCATCCTGCTGACGGCCTTAGTCTGGAAAATTTCGAGGTTTTTATTTCTGTCGACCTAAGTCCCGTCTGCGATGAAGGTGCTGGAGCTCAATACAGAAACAGTTGGGCTCACACTAGCCACCTATGGCGTGGGAATGGCGAGTGGAGCCATGGAAGCAGGCGCCTTGCTTCGAGTCATAAACTTTGGATACGCCATTTTGCTGGGGCCGATCATGTCTGTCCTCGCAATGGTGTTCATGGTGGCTACACTTCAAAGGCCATCCCCAACGCCGCGACATTGTTCTATTTTCTGTTTGGTGCTGGCCCTATTGTGTGGACCATCACGCCCACCACGTTACATCAGACAGTCACGCCAGAAGCATTCTTTGGACGGTTCAAATCGCTCTTACTCATGATCGATATGGGAGGCGCTAGGAGCTGCATTGGGGGCTTGGCTCAGTGGCACATTGGGAGAGGTGGTTTGCCTTGTCGCAGCGCTCGGTGGGTTCGACATTCAAGCGCTTATTCTGTCGGTGTCAGCCATTAGTCGTCCGAAATTACTGCCATCGGCATAGCCTATTTGCCAAAGGCAATCCGATTCCGTCTCATGGACGTATTCCGCCCCATTTGGCACATCTACTCCACCAGTTGTTCACTCGAACTCATCGCTGCGCCAGGGTGGTGTCCACGGAACCGGCAACAGCCCATCTATCTCGCAGCCTTTACTGCATGGATTCAGTTACGGCATTTCGCGCTAGTCACTGCACCCCATGTCTCTCATGTTGCTTTGCCAGGGTAAACCCCATAACACGCAGCGAATAGCTGATTACAGTTAAAGAGCAAAAGGGATTCATATGGACCAATTGAGCGGAGCACACAGCCAAGGCGTCAAAGCAATTGGCTACATTCCCAATGAAGATCGTCCGGCCTTCAAGATGGCCATCCATGAATTCGCTGGCCGGTGGTACCTTTACTGCGCTCACTTTTGGCACAGCGGTTGGTCCATTATCGACATCACCGACCCAACAGCTCCTCGATTCGTCCGCTTCATTGAAGGTCCGCCCAATACCTGGACTTTGCAGGTGCAAATTGCCGATGGGTTGATGATCACATCAATGGAAAAAATTCCTGATGGCTGGGGGGGTGATCCCAACGGAGAATACGGTGAGGGCTTTTACATCTGGAGCTTGAAGGATCCAGAAAATCCTTCGCTGCTGGGGCATTACAAAACTGGCGGCAGTGGAACACACCGGAACTTTTACGACGGCGGAAAATACGTTCACACAACCGCGTTACCAGAAGGCTATGACGGTCATATCTATGTCATCGTCGACATTTCTGACCCCGCCAATCCGAAAGAAGTTTCTCGTTGGTGGCGCCCCGGCCAATGGCTAGCTGGAGGCGAGCCGGGCGTTCCATTTGGCACCTTGCTTCACGGCGGAGCTTTCGTCAAAGGAGACCGAGCCTATTTGCCCTACAGCGCCGGAGGATTTGTCATCCTGGACATTTCGAACATTACGCGACCCACCATGGTGAGTGACTTGCCTTTTTCGCCGCCCTTTCAGGCCTTCATTGCCGTTCACACGGCAATCCCATTGCTGTCTAAACCTTTGGTGATTGTGAACTCCGAGGCCATTGCTGAACAAGGTGATGAGGATCTGGGCTATGCAGGCATTGTGGACATATCGAATGAAAAATCACCCAGGTTGATCTCACTATTCCCACAACCAACACCACCTGCTGACTTAAATGTAGAAAATTTTTATCAGCGCCCTGGACGCTTCGGCCCACACAACCAACACCAGTGGCAGTCACAGCAAGTTCTGTTTTTTGATGAAAGCAAAGTGTTCCTTACCTATTTCAATGCCGGGTTACGTGTGTATGACATCTCAGACCCCCGCACACCCCGTGAGATCGCCTATTACATTCCTCCCGACCCCGAACAACGCCTGGGCCCGTTACCCAACACGGGCTTGGTGACGCAATCCGAAGATGTTCTGGTTGATGCAAGAGGCAATATTTTCGTCTCTGACAAAAACCGTGGAGTCTGCATTTTGCGGCTCACAGATTAACTAGCCACTGATACACAAGAAAGATCCTATGAAAACTCTCATCACCACGCTGGCCTGCCTGTCATCTGCCTTCTGTTTTCAAGTCGCTGCTCAAACAGCCAAACCACTGGCCCAACAGTATCTGGATGGTCAAGCAAAGCTCTCAACTCCGTTTAACTACAACGGCCCTACCATCACATTGCGGTATTCGACCTTTCTCGGCAAGGCAGGTGCAACGCCTGAGTTGTATGAAAAATTATGGTCTCGTCTGCGGCAGGATACCAATGGCAAAGTGGTGATCCAGCCCTTCTGGTCCAATGCGCTCGCCGATGCACAAACTGGTGGATTCGAGTCAGTAGCATCCGGCATTGCTGACATGGGAACTTGTTACACCCAACTGAATCCCGGGGGCTTTGATTTGCACTTTGGCATTCAACTCCCTGGTTTGCTGGGTGACTCCAGCGTTGGCTCCATGGTGTTTTCAGAAATTTACGCCAAGTACCTAAGAGAAGTTTACGAAAAGCGTAATGTTTACCTTGCTCGGGTTGGACTCACGCCTGCGCAACAATTGCTGTCAAAGGAACCCATCAAGACATTTGAAGAGATGAAAGGCAAACGAGCCTGGTCTGTTGGCAAAGTAGCCAACCTGGCCGTTGCGTCTTTGGGATTAACCCCAGTGTCACTCAAAATTTCGGAGCTTTATCCAGGCTTTCAAAGTGGAGTGATTGATGTCGCTCCAATGCATGATGCCGGAGCGCCGCTGTTTCGGTTAACCGATATTGCCAAGTTTCGCACCCCAGTGAACCTGTGGACCAATCCTAACGAGCATTGTGTTAACAAAAAACGTTGGGATGAGCTACCGCAGCCGGTACAAACCTATCTTTACCACTGGTTTCAAGTCTGGACGCAGGTGGAGTCTCAGCTGTATTTCGACGACGAAGCCAAGCGTGCACGCGAATTTATGACGCAAAAGGGCATTGTTACCGTCGTATTGAGTGATGCAGACAAACGCAAGGTCACAGATGCGTATGCACGTATAACTGATGAATGGATCAAAGAACAAGAATCAGCAGGCCGCCCTGCCAAAGCCATGATTTCAGATATCAAGTCGTTAAAACAAACCTACGATGCGATGACTCCCGATCAACGAATGCAGAAAATCCTCCAAGCACCCGTCGCTGGGCTAATGCCAATCAAGCCGTAACACATCAGCAGTGTTATCCGACAAGGAGCCGATATGTCTGGAATCCTACTTTCCATCAATCGCTGGCTCTTTGTTAATGGCGCCGGTTGTTGCATCTTTGGCATGAGCAGCTTGATTGCGCTGGAAATATTGATACGGGCACTGGGCGGACAGGGCTTTGTCTGGCTGATCGATGTCACGGGTTTGATTTTGCTGATTTTTTTCTTCATGGTTGTCCCCCACTCCTGGCATACGGACTCGCATGTCAGGATGGACCTGGTCTACAACATACTCCCTCCATGGCTAAAAAAGTGCATTGATGGCATTGGACTCCTTGGTGCCATCGTATTTACATTGGCAATAGGTCTACGCAGCGCCCTAGAAGTCGAGCACATGTACAAAGTGGGCGTTGGAAGTCAGACCATTTCTATTCCGCATTGGCCATTCGCAGTGGCTGTCGCCGTGTTCTCTATGCTCGCAACGCTGGGTGCACTTGCAAGTTTTGCCAATCCAATCGACAAAGCCGCCAACTCCTCCCATCTGGAGAATTGACACCATGGACTTCACGCTAATTGGCATGCTGTCCTTTGGACTTCTGATTGTCCTCGTCGTCATGGGTGTCCACATAGCATGGGCGACGGCTCTCGTGGCGTTTGGTGGGCTGTGGGTCTTGTTTGGACTCGAGCAGGCAGCCACACAGTTTTTCACAACGGCGTTCAATACCGGCAGTGAATTTTTGTTTGCTTCCATTCCACTTTTTATTTTCATGGGGCAAGTCGTTAGCCAATCAAAAATTGGTGAAGACTTGTTTGCAGCGATGTACCGCTTCTTGGGACATTTGCCGGGTGGTCTTCTAGTTACCACGATTGGCGCCTGCGCGGGATTTGGAGCAGTCACAGGTGTTAGCTCCGCGGCCGTAGGAACCATGTCGCGTATCGCCTTGCCCGAGTTGCGTCGATATCAGTACGACATGACGCTATCAACAGGCTCTCTGGCTTCTGCGGCTACCATCGCCATCATGATTCCGCCAAGCCTGCTGATGGTCCTGTATGGCTTGTGGACAGAAACATCTATTGGAAAATTATTTCTGGCGGGTATTGTCCCGGGCATTCTCACTGCAATAGTTTTCTCTCTTTACGTGGTCGCGCGCTGCGTATCGAACCCAACGTTAGGCCCCAAAGGGCCTGTATTCACCTGGCGAGAGAAAATTTCATCGCTGTACAAGGTAATTCCCATCATTTTGATTTTTACTGTGGTCGTGGTGGGTATGTACGTGGGACTTTTCACACCCGGTGAAGC
>JAFMJA010000205.1 GCA_017853735.1 Burkholderiaceae bacterium
GCGAGGCCAGGTTTCGCAGCCTGCTCGAATCGGCGCCCGATGCGATGGTGATCGTGGATGGACAGGGCCAGATTGTGCTGGTCAACCAGCAGGCCGAGCAGTTGTTTGGCTACCAGCGGCATGAAGTGATTGGACAGCCAGTGGAAGTTCTGGTGCCCGCGGGCGCGCGCGCCAGACATGCCCAGCAACGTGTGGGCTATCACCTCGAACCGCGCAAGCGCGTCATGGCCGCGGGGCTGGACCTTTACGGGCTGCGCAAGGATGGCAGCGAGTTTCCGGTCGAGATCAGCCTGTCGCCGATTGGCTCTGGAGCGGAAAAGTTGGTGTCGGCAGCCATCCGCGATATCAGCGAGCGCAAGCGCAACGAGCAGCAGTTGCGAGAATCGCACAAGCTGCAGGCTGTGGGTCAGCTGACCGCAGGCCTGGCCCACGATTTCAACAACCTGTTGGGCGTGGTGGTGGGTAATCTGGACCAGATGGCCGAGCTGATTGACTCAGCACACAACGACAAGCTGATGCGCTATCACCAGACGGCAATGCAAGCCTCGCTCAAGGGCGCTGAGCTCACCCGCACCCTGTTGGCGGTGGCGCAACGCCAGCCGATGAAGATGGAGTTGCTCGACCTCAACGCGCTGGTGGTACAGATGCTGCCGCAGCTGCGTGAAGCGACGGGATCCACTGTTGAGCTGAGCACCGAGCTGAGCCAACAGCCCTTGCCCGTGCGGGCCGATGCCAACGCGCTCAAGGACACATTGCTGCAACTGGCCGGCAATGCCGCTGAGGCAATGCAGGATCAGCCCGGCGAGCGCCGCCTGCTCTTGCGCACCCGCCAGATCAGTCAGCCCATCAAGCAGGGTACACAACTTCAGGCTGGCGATTACGCTGTGCTGGCAGTGCAGGACAATGGCCCAGGCATGAGCGAGCAGGTGCGCCAACGCGCGCTGGACCCTTTTTTCACCACCAAGCAACGCGGCACCAGCAGCGGCATCGGGCTGGGCTTGGCAATGGTCAAGGGCACACTGGAACAACTCGAGGGCGCGGTCAAGATCGACAGCGCCCCCGGCCAGGGCACCACGGTGCAGCTGTACCTGCCACTGCAAGCACCCTCGCCCGCCACTAGCCGGGAAGGCAGCTAAATGAGGCGTGACCCCCATTTCTAAGGGAAATCCCCCGTGCAAGAAGGCTGGTTTTGACGCACCATTCAGACTTTAGTTTTGACTGTCTGCACGAGGTACACCCCACCATGAATTTTTCACGTCGCACTCTCACCCTGGCTGCTACGGCTGCCACCCTGACCCTGGGCTTTGGCACTGTCAGCGCCCAGAGCTACCCGAGCAAACCCATCAGCTTGGTGGTGCCATTTGCCGCTGGCGGCCCCACCGATATCGTGGCGCGCACCCTGGCCGCCACCATGACCAAGTCGCTCGGACAGAGCGTGGTGGTGGAGAACAAGGCCGGGGCTGGCGGCACCATTGCAGCCAACTATGTGATGAAAGCCCCTGCCGACGGCTACACCTTCCTGATCCACCACAACGGTATGGCCACCGCCCCGGCGCTCTACCGCAAGCTGGCTTACAACCCGATCAATGATTTCGAGCATGTGGGCAATGTGGTGGATGTGCCCATGACCCTGCTGGCACGCAAGGACATGGCCGCCAAGAACCTGGGCGAGCTGGTGAGCCACATCAAGGCCAATGGCGACAAGGTCAACCTGGCTAACGCCGGCCTGGGCGCGGTGTCGCACCTGTGCGGCACGCTGTTTCAGCAATCGATCGGGGTCAGCCTGACCACCGTGCCCTTCCAGGGCACCGGCCCGGCGCTCAATGCCTTGCTGGGCGGACAGGTTGATCTGCTGTGCGACCAGACCACCAGCACCACGCCGCATATCAAGGCGGGCACGGTGAAGTTCTACGGCGTGACCACCAAGCAGCGCATCAAGGCGCTGCCCGATGCGCCCACCCTGCACGAGGGCGGCATGCGTGACTTTGAGGTGATCGTCTGGCACGGCGTCTATGCCCCCAAAGGCACGCCTGCTGCGGTGATGCAGAAAATTGGTGACGCGATGCGCACTGCCCTGAAAGACCCGGCCTTTGTCAGCCGCATGGCCGAACTGGGCGGTGAAATTCCCCCTGCGGTGCGGCAAACCAGCGATGGGCAGCGCGCCTGGCTGGTGGCAGAGACCGACAAATGGGGCAAGGCCATCCGCACGGCGGGCGTGTTCGCCGACTAAAGCGCGACTGAATCACTCGACCTGGGCTGGCCGCGTGCCAGCCCTTTTTTTGGGGTGACAGCCAGCAGTGCATCAGGAAGCGCTCAGAATCACACGGTTTTCCCTCTGCGAGAACGAGATGCGCAAGCTACCCCACTTGCTCGCCAGTTTGGCCTTTACTTTATTGGCTGGCACATTCGCGCTGCAGGCCTGCGCACAAGCGCCTGAGATGATGCCTGTACCGGCTGGGCCGTTCACCATGGGCAGCAATGATGGCCCAGAAGACGAAAGGCCTGCCCATACGGTGACGCTCGGCGCTTTTGAGATCGACCGCCTGCAGGTCAGCAACGCTGCGTTCGCCGCCTTTTTGCAGCGCCACGGCGTCGTGGATGCCAATGGGCGGCGCTATTTCGACTGGGACGATGGCGATGCCCGCATCCACCGCGTGGATGGCATCTGGCGCGCCGACCCGGGGTTTGAAAACCATCCGGTGGTGGAAGTGAGTTGGCTGGGCGCGCTGCGCTACTGCCAGTGGCTGGGCAAGCGCCTGCCCACCGAGGCCGAGTGGGAGAAGGCGGCGCGCGGCCCCAAGGCTTTGCGCTACCCTTGGGGCAACAGCGCGCCCACGCCTGCGCAGGCGCGCTTTGCCAGCGGCTGGAACCAGACCGCGCCAGTGGATGCCTATGCAGCACAGGCCAGCCCCTATGGTGTGGTGGGTATGGCAGGCAACGCCTGGCACTGGGTATCGAGCGCCTACCGGCCCTACCCCTACCGGGCAGACGATGGCCGTGAGGACGCAAGCCCCGGCGCGGTGCGTGCCACCCGCGGTGGTGGCCATGACTCGCCAGCGTCTGAATTGCGAAGCACTGAACGGGGCCGCACTCTCTCACGCGCGCCCGCAGCCGGACACCACAACATCGGGTTTCGCTGCGCACGCTAGCTGCAGCGCAGCGCACGCCAACTCAGATAGCGGCGCTCAAGCGACCCAGGGATTGATGACGTCGAGCCCCATCGCGATAAAGGGGGCGGTATCGTGGGTAGCCACCACCATGCCATTGGCCGCGGCAGTCGCGGCAATGAAGCCGTCGGACACCCCCACCCTGTGGCCCTGGGCTTGCGCCTTGGACATGGCCTCGGCGAAGCTGTGGCGAGCGGCCAAATCCAGGTTGAGCACCCGCCCGGCAAAATAGGGCAGGATTTGGTTTTCCATTTGGGTGATCATGCCGTTGCGACGCCGGCCAGGCGGCAGCAGCGTCACGCCGTAGCGCAATTCGGCCACCGTGACCACCGACAGGAACAGGGTCTCCAGGGGCTGCGCATCCAGCCAGGCCACCACATGAGGATCGGGCGAACTGCGCAGCGGCTCGGAAACCACGCTGGTGTCGAGCAAAATCATTCCAGGCTCACCGGCCGGGGCAAGGATTGATCGCGCTGGCTGATCAGCTCGACCTCCTCGTCGGTCAGTTCCATATTGCGGCCAACACTGGCCAGCAGGGTGCCCAGCTTCAAGCGCCCCTGCGGCTTGACCAACTCCTCCAGCAAGGCGAGCACCTCTTCCTCGGTGCTGCGCCCGTTCAGGGCAGCGCGCGCACACAGTGAGCGGTGTACCTCGTCCGGCAGGTTGCGGACGGTAATCGCAGCCATGGTGTGATCCTTGCAAGTGTGTGGCGATCACTTGATTATGAGGCTGCACTGTCCAAAAGCAGGCATGCTGGAAAAATAACCCGTCATGTCTTGCTGCCAGCGATAAGCCATGGGCCGCAACCCAGGCCTGCTGCCAGGCAAATGAATGATAGATTCAGCCCCCTGAATACTGTTTCAACACAAGGGGATATTTATGCGCCTGCTAACTTGGTCTCTTTTTTCTGCCTGCCTGGGATTGAACGCGCTTGGAGCCTGCGCACAGGAGGCTTACCCCGCACGGGCGGTGACGGTGATCGTGCCGTTTCAGGCTGGGCAAGGCGTGGACTTGATGGCCCGGGCGTTGGCGTCCGAGTTTTCCAAACTCACCGGCCAGGCGTTTCCGATCGTCAACCGCGAGGGCGCGGCAGCCACTATTGGCTTTACTGCGCTAGCCGCTGCCAAGCCAGACGGCTATACCGTGGCCATCTCGCCCAACACCCCGCTGACCATTGCGCCCCACATTATCAAGAGCATCACCTACACCTACGACTCCTTTGTGCCGGTGTGCCAGAACTTTGAAAATGTGATGGCGGTATTTGTCGGGCCCAACTCGCCTTACAAGACCTATCAGGAGCTGGCGGCGGCAGGCAAGGCGCAGCCCGGCAAGTTCAGTTGGGGCACCACCGGGGTGGGCTCGCTGCCGCACCTGTCGGCATCGGCGTGGATGGCCAAGGCCGGGCTGGAGGCTACCCATGTGCCATTCAGGGGTGAGCCACAAATTCTGCCGCAGCTGATCAGCAATGAGCTCACATTTGCCACCGCCTCGATCTCTGGCATGGCCGGCAAAGGCCCACGCCCGCTGGCGGTGTTTGCCGAGCAGCGCCATTTTGCGTTCCCCGATGTGCCCACCATGGTGGAGCTAGGCTTTGAGGCGGGCGTGCCCGGGCTCAATGGCATGTTTGCGCCCAAGGGCACCCCCGAGCCGGTGCTGGCCACGCTGGAGAAGACCTGCGCCGAAGTGACCGCCTCCCAGAGCTTTCGCACTGCTGCAGCGCGACTGAATCAGCGGGTGGCCTACCTGGGCCGCCGCGATTTCGACCGCCGCCTGCGCGCCGACTTTGAAGAAAAGGGACGGCTGATCAAGCAGCTCAACATCAAGACCGAGTGAGATGGTGTAGCGGGCTGGCAAGGCTATGTCAGCCCTTTTTGTCAGCCCTTTTTAACTGGGGGCGGCGGATCAGCTCCTGACCATTGCTCAAGATAGGTGACCAATTC
>JAFMJA010000206.1 GCA_017853735.1 Burkholderiaceae bacterium
CGCCCTCGACCTTGGCGCGGAAGGTGTCATTGGTCATGACCATGTCGGCCACGGTGGAGTTGGCATCCATCTGCTGACCGTAAACCTGCTCGGTCAGGCTGCGATAGGCATCGAGCTTGGATGCGCGAATGGCCATCAGTCGCTGCTGGGCGGGGTTTTTGTGCTGCTGCACGCTGATCACCGCGTAGCCGGTGGCAGACAGGGTTTCGCGTTTTTCAACTACTGGCACCATGGCAGTGGGCGGCTTGGCCGCAGGTGCAGCCAGCTTGACTTCCTTGCCCTGGGGGGGATCCAGGCTGATCGAGGTGCAGCCGGCCATGCCCGCCAGCACAAGCAGGGCCAGGGAGCAGGTGCTGATTCGAGTGCGTGTCATGCGAAGTCCTTCTAGGTGAGGGGCAGCCTGTGAACACTGTTACACAAGCCAATAGGTCTCATCCTGTGAATCGACAGCAGGTGCTCAAGCTTGAGCCTGAACTGCTGCCTGTCTGGTGCAATGAAACCGGAATCGCCAGAGCGCTTGGCCAGATCAGCAGCCTCGCCCTTATTAATTTGTTCAAATGTATACCAAGGGTAAGTACTTATTCGTACCCTAGGGTAAGTACTAGTCCTAGCCAGCTAGAATTGTGTCCCAATCGTGTCCAATCTCAAAATCCATCTGCAGCCTGCCGGCGCAACGGATTGTAAGAATAAACACCAAACACAATCCCTGCCGCAGAATTGATGACACCACCGCGCGCCACTGCCAGTTTTCTCGGTCATAGTGCTGGCGCCTCGTCTATCCGGATTCTGCTTGAGTGTGTGGCTTCCTCCAACTCCACAGTCTTGCTGACTGGCGAAAGCGGCACCGGCAAGGAACTTTTGGCGCGTGCGTTGCACGAGCAATCTGAGCGGCGCGGCGGCAACTTTGTGCCGATCAACTGCGGCGCGATTCCCAAGGATTTGCTCGAGAGCGAGCTGTTTGGCCATCGCAAGGGATCCTTCACCGGAGCCTCGGCAGACCGCATCGGCCGTTTTGAGCTGGCCCATGGTGGCACCATCTTCCTCGATGAAATCGGTGACATGCCCTTTGACATGCAGGTCAAGCTCCTGCGTGTGCTGCAAGAGCGCACCATCGAGCCGGTTGGCGGCAGTCGGCCAGTACCGGTGGATGTGCGGGTGGTTGCCGCCACCCACCGCGACCTGGAAGCCGAAGTGGCTGCAGGGCGCTTCCGCGAGGACCTGTATTACCGCCTCAATGTCTTGCCCATGCACATCCCGCCGCTACGAGAGCGCGCCGAGGATGTGCCCGAACTGCTGAGTTTTTTTGCCGACCGCTTTGCCGGCAAAGGCCAACAGGCTATCAGTTTCAGCTCCGAATTTCTGCAAGCCTTGCAGTGCTATACCTGGCCAGGCAATGTGCGCGAACTCTCCAATCTGGTTGATCGCTTCACCGCGCTGTTTCGTGGTCAGCAGATTGATCTGGCCCTGGTGCCGCCTTCTTTCCTGCCCAAGGAGCTGCGCGCGATTCAGGCCGAGCGCGTGGGCAAGGTCTCGCCCACCCTGGAGCTCAGCCCCCATGCTTCCAACGAGCGACAGCTCGACAGCAAGCCAGCGACCCAGGCACAAACCCTTGCTGAAAGCGCTGCTGACGCGCCCAATGATGTGGAAGACATCATCATGCTGGCACAGGGCCTGCCCTGCCTGCCGCCGCAAGGCCTCTCGCTCAAGGACTACCTGGCCGATATCGAGCGCGACCTGATCTTGCAGGCGCTCAACCGCGCCCAGGGCAATGTTTCGCAAACTGCTCGCTTGCTTAACCTGCAGCGCACCACGCTGATCGTCAAGCTCGACAAATACGAGCTGCGCCACAACGACAGTGTGGATGACAGCGGCGTGCAGGCAGCCGCTTAAGCCTTCCCTTTTCTTTCAACTGGCCGACCCGTGCGGGTCGGGTTGATCCGTCACAGCCTGGATTTAAAAACCCAGACTGACCGATGACACCATTCATCGTATTCTTTATAATGCGGATAAGCGTATTGATTAGGGGGTTTTTATGAGTGCTGTTGCCGCTAATGACTTAAAGACCAAGGGCATCAAAGCCATTGAAGAGGCGCTGCAGAATCAAACCGAAGCGCCAGTGTCGGTGCGCGGGCAGGTGAAGTATGTGGTGATGGAGCAGGAGCACTACCTGTACCTGCGTGAATGTGAACTCGAGGCCGCTTTGGCTGAATCCAGGGCCGACTTGGCCGCGGGCCGATTTGTCAAAGAGACGGTTGCCGAACACATCAAACGGCTCAAGCATCTCAACGCAAAAGTGTGATGCGCTGGCAGCTGGTCTTCACCCAACAGTTCAATCGACGCGCGGCCAAATTCCTTCAGCGCAGGCCAGAATTAGAGGCTCAGTACGCCAAGACGCTTGAACTTTTGACGCTCAATCCCCACCACCCGTCACTTCGTTTACATGCGCTGGCTGGCAAGTTGACAGGCTTGCATAGCGTGTCCATCAATCTGAAATACCGCTTGACCCTGGAGATGCTCCTCACCGAGCACGAGATCGTGCTGATCAATGTGGGGGATCATGTTGAGGTGTATGCACGATGAACACACCTGCTGAATCGCGAAATTCAGGAACAGAGATTAGGGCTTGGTGCTGAGAACACCGGCGCCCGGGGTGGGCACTGCATCGTTGCCCGCCCGAGGGTAGCGAACAAGGATCTCGCGTTTTTTGGTTTCTGCCGATGCGGCGGCTTCAGCCTCCGACTTGGCTTTTTTCCGTTGAGCCTCTTCCTGTGCCTTGGCCTGCGCCTGGGCTTGAGCTTGCAACTTGGCCTCCTGGGCCTGCTGTTCGCGCTGTTGTTTGGCCAAGGTCTCCACCTGACGCTTGAGGCCACTGGTGTCGCTCACATTCGAGCGCAGACCCTGGACCTGGCCAGACATGGCGCTGAGCGTCTGGGTTTGAGACTGCAAGCGGCTCTCCAGGGCTTGCATCTGCTTGACCAACACCTGGTTCTTGGCATCGACCTGCTTGGCAGTTTGCTCGGAGATATTCTGGGTGCCCTGGAAGATTTCGTTCAGGCGCACTTCCAACTGGGCTTGGGAGGAGGCGATGCCAGCCTGCTTGGCCACCATCTCCTGAAAGCCCTCATTGACCGAGCCCACCACTTCGAGGCCCTGGTTGAGTTCGCCCACCCGCTTGCTCATCGACGCCAGCATGTCGTCGAGCTGGTTGATACGGGTTTTGAGGGTGATGCTCAAGGTGGCAAAAATCACCGTGCCCATCAGCATCAGGGTGCCGGCAAGCGCCAGCAAAGCGTAGAACTTGATGTTCTGCCGTTTGATGGCGGTCTGAATTTCCTTGGTGGCGCTCTTGAGGTCGGCGCCCGCATTGGTGGCCATATTGGCTGAGCGATTGGCCAACTCGGCCGACTCCAGCACCACCAGCTTGATGTCGGAGAACTCCTGGGCAGCATTGGCCAGCTCGGCCTGGGCCTGGCTCACACCGTCCAGGCGAGGCTCTTGCGCAGCGGTGGCGGGATCTGTGCTCATTCAGGCCTTGTAGGTTTCAGCTTGCAATCTTCAAAAACTAGGCTTCCAACTTTTCCAAGCGGCTCTTGAGCTGTTCGTTCTCGATACGCAGGTGCACCACCCGGGCAGGAAAGTCCATTTCGGGCAGGTCGACCGCAGGTGCAGACTGAACGCTCTTAGAGGTATCGACCGCAGTGGCTGAAGCTTGAGCCACTGCCTGGACTTCGGGCAAGGCAGCCTTAGCCGGGCTGGCCTGTATGACCGGCGCCTTAGCCAGGTTGGTGGGCACCTGGTTTTGGACAGGCAAGGCTTCAAGATGCTCTGCCTGTTGCTCAACCGGGACTTTGAGCCGGTTCAGGCGTTCTGTTTCTGGCGCTGAAACAAATTTGTCAGGCAGCTTGCCAAATTCTTCAGTCTTGGCACTGATGATTTTGTCGGGCAGGATGATTTCTTCTTCGACACCTTCGGCCTTGAAGTTCTTTTTGACCGATGGGCCCTGGGGCGTGGCTGTCTTGGCCACCGCCATACGTGAGCCCTCCGGGATCGTGACCTCGTGAGCCTGATCACTACGGAAAATTTCGGAGTCTTTCATGGTGTGGCCTTTGGTTTGGGGGTGGTTTTGGGCTCTTGCAGGGCCAGTCTATCCTGCATGGCCTTGGCGGTGCGAACCCATGCGTCTTTGGGCACACGCTTGGACTGGATGAATTCGCTGGCCAGGGCCTGGTTGGCATAAGGGCCGCTGACCAGAGCAAATCGGGCCTGTTTTTCTGCGCCTACAAACTGGGGCACGACCTGGGCCTGGCTCAGGTCGGGGAATTTTTTCTGTACTTCCACGGCTTGAGCATAAGTTGGGGAGATGCTGTGCTGGATTACCCAGGCCGCTGGCTCCAGGCCTTTGGCCCAACGTTCACCCTGGGCGGCGCCATCGGGCAGTTCAGTGAGCAGCGGGCTGGGGTTCTTGGAGGAAGTCGCCGGCGTCGCAGCAGCAGTGCTGGAGGAAAGTTCACTGGCCGCGCTGGCGCTGGATGCAGCCGGGCCATCTTTTTTCTCGGGTGCTGGGCTGGGCGCGCTGTCCGCAGCTGGCGCGCGATCGGCCGAGTTATCACCCGACTTATCACCCGTGTTATTCGTGGTGCTTTGCAGTGCTTTTGCCGAGTCCGGGTCTGGGTCTGGGTCTTTGGCGGGCTCGTTGGTTTTGGGCTTGTCCATCCACAGCGCCAGGAATTTTCTGACCAGGGGATGCTCCAGCCAGTCGGCTTGCGCATCGTCAGCAGATTTTTCCGCTTTGGCGGGTTCTTCGCTGGGCTTGTCTTTGTCCGAAGCTGTCGGGGGGGCTGCAGTGCCGCTCCAGATCGACTGCACTTCATCCACAACCTTGGGGTTGAGCCAGACCGCCACCAGCACGGAAAAAATCAGCAAGGCCAGCGCCATGGCACTGGCGAGCAGTAATTTATAGCGTGCCGAGCGAGGCTTCTCAGATGCGGCGGGCGCTGCAGCAGGCGGCGTTGCAGCCGGGCTGCTTGCAGCGTCGGCTCGCTTGTCCTTGCTGATCGAGCCAGCAGGCGACATGCGCTGGATCAGCGCG
>JAFMJA010000207.1 GCA_017853735.1 Burkholderiaceae bacterium
CTGAGCCCTGCATCGAGATCAGCCAAGGCCGCCATCCGGTGGTCCAGGCCCGGCTTGCAGAGATCAACCGCGGTGCTTTCATTGCCAATGACACATGGCTGAACCTGAACCAGCGCATGCAGATCATCACCGGTCCGAATATGGGTGGCAAATCAACCTATATGCGACAGGTTGCCTTGATTGTGCTGCTGGCCTCGATCGGTTCCTATGTGCCTGCAGCCAGCTGCCGCATCGGCCCGATCGACGCAATTCATACCCGCATCGGCGCAGCGGATGATCTGGCCAATGCCCAGTCAACTTTCATGCTGGAAATGACGGAAGCGGCACAAATCCTGCACAGCGCGTCACCCCACTCCCTGGTCCTGATGGATGAGATTGGCCGCGGCACCTCCACCTTCGACGGCCTGGCCCTGGCCGGGGCCATTGCCACCCATCTCCACGACAAGACCCGGGCCTTCTGCCTATTTGCCACCCACTACTTCGAATTGACCGAATTTCCTGCCAAACACCATGCTGCGCTCAATGTCCATGTGAGTGCCACCGAATCGGGCCAGGACATTGTTTTTCTTCACGAGATCCAAAGTGGTCCGGCCAGCCGCAGTTTTGGGATTCAGGTGGCCCGTCTGGCCGGCATGCCAGCGGCTGTGGTGCATCAGGCGCGCCATGCGCTGGAAACCCTCGAATCCCAGGCCAGCGAGAGCCGCAAACAGGTTGACCTGTTTGCACCGGCGCCCGTCATGGAGCAGGCACCTCGTCCGCCCGTCGAAATTCGTCTGGGTGAGATTGACCCTGACACGCTCAGCCCCCGAGAAGCGCTGGACGCGCTCTATGCCCTCAAGAAGCTGGCAGCCAAGTCAGGTACATGAGGTCCGGACAGCAGCTTGCTGTCCAAGACCGTCCATTCAACAGCCCCGTTCCATGCCGTCAACAGCACCAGCAAGCCAAAAGCAATCCTGTACCAGGCAAAGCCGACAAAGCTGTGGGTAGAAATAAAGCGCAGCAACCAGCGCACACACAGCCAGGCACTGAGGAAGGAGAACAACAGCCCCACCCCAAAGACAGGCCAATCATCCGTTGAAAGCAGAGCCCTCTCCTTGAACAGGCTGTAGGCGCCCGCTCCAATCAGGGTCGGCATGGCCAGGTAGAAAGAAAATTCGGTGGCAGCTTTGCGCGACAGGCCAAGCATCATCCCGCCGATGATGGTGGCGCCACTTCGGCTGGTTCCCGGAATCAAGGCCAGGCATTGAGCCAGACCAACTTTCAGTGCGTCTCGCCAATCCATGTCCTCCACCTCCAGGATTCGGGGTGCAGTTTCGGTGCGTGCCTGACGATGTTCAGCCCAAAGAATGATCACTCCACCGATGATGAAGCTGGTGGCCACCACCTGCGGGGTAAACAGAGTGTCCTGAATCGCCTTGCCAAAGAGCAGGCCCAAAATGACCGCTGGCACAAATGCAATCAAGACATTCAGGACAAAGAGGCGGGCCTGTTGTTGAGAGGGCAGGTCCAGCAAGGTGCTGCGGATTTTTTGCCAGTAGACCAGGATCACCGCCAGGATGGCGCCGGTCTGGATGGCGACATCAAATACCTTGGCTTTTTCGCCATTGAAATCCAAAATAGCACCCGCAAGAATCAGATGCCCGGTACTTGATATGGGAAGAAACTCGGTGAGTCCTTCGACAACGCCCAGTACTGCAGCCTTGAGCAACAAAATTGAATCCACGCAAACTCCTTGCAAGACCATGCATTATCACAGCCATGGCCATTGAGCTTGCCAGACTGAACTCAATTTGCAGCAGCTGGGTCCACGCCAATTGAAATTGAGCGACCCACTGCCGGCCTATTCGTAGCGCAATGCTTGTATCGGCAACAGCTTGGAAGCGCGTCGTGCAGGGTAAAAGCCAAAGAAAATACCCACCAGCGCGGAAAAACCCACCGCCAGCACAATGGCATCCAAGGTCATGCTCACTTGCCAACCCGTGAAACGACTCACACCCCAAGTTGAAAATGCGCCGGTCAGCACACCGATCGCACCACCCACCATGCTCAGCGTGACTGCCTCGATCAGAAATTGTCCAAGGATGTCTTTCTCGCGTGCACCGACTGCCATGCGCAAACCGATCTCGCGGGTTCGCTCAGTCACGCTCACCAGCATGATGTTCATGATGCCAATGCCCCCGATGATGAGGCTGATGCCAGCCACGGCAGCAAGCAGCAGGGTCATGATGCGGCTGGCCTCCTCCTGGGCCTGCAGGATCTCGGTCAGGTTTCGGACCACGAACGGATCTTCAGTGCCAACGGGAACCTTGAAGCGCTGACGCAGCAGGTCCTTGATGTTTTCTTCGACCGCTTTCATGCTCTGGCCTTCGCGCACTTTCACAGAAATTGCACCGACGCGCTTGAGCCTGCTAGTGGCATCACCTCCCCAAATACGGTTGCGCAGCGTGCTGATCGGCATCATCAGTACATCGTCCTGGTCCTGACCCAAAGAATTTTGTCCCTTGGATGAAAGCACACCAATGATTTTCATTGGCACGCCACGCACCCTGACCGTCTGGTCCACCGGGTCCTGCTCACCGAACAACTCGCGCGCTGCCGTTGTTCCAATCCAGGCCACCTTGGAGGAGCCAGCAAGCTCAGCGGGATCAAACAAGCGGCCGGAGCCCAGCCCCCAATCCCTGGCTTCCAGATAGTCATTGGTCACACCGAATATCGTGGTGCCCCAGTTGGTATTGCCAGCCACCAGCTGCCCGCTGGTGCGCGAAGTGGGAGCGGCCACCTGGACCTCAGGGATCTCGACGGTGATGGCCAGCGCGTCATCCTCCGTCAGCCGTTGCCGCGTCTGTGCCCCCAAGCGAACGCCGGCCTGGGATACGCCGCCCGGCAGCACCAGCATGACATTCGAGCCCAAGCCCTTCATCTGTTCCTGTACACGCTGGGTGGCGCCATTGCCCACCGCGATCATGGAAATGACAGCTGCCACGCCAATGATGATGCCCAGCATGGTCAGCATGCTGCGCAATTTATTGGCAGACAGCGACTTCAAGGCGCTACGCAAGGCGGCGGAGAAATTCATGGGAGAAATCCTGGAATTTCTGCCGCCAAGTGCGGCTGCAACGCCTGCCCGGAGGTGTCCGGGCGATGCCCCGCCTGCTGCACATCCTCCACAATGCGACCATCGCGGAAAAGAAGTTTGCGCTTGGCCCAGTTGGCAATATCTGCCTCATGCGTGACGATGATCACCGTCATGCCCTGCTGGTTCAAGCTGGCCAGCAAATGCATGATGTCGTCACTGGTCTTGCTGTCCAGCGCACCCGTGGGCTCGTCTGCAAGGATAAGCTGCGGCTGGTTGACCAGTGCGCGCGCAATCGCCACCCGCTGCTGCTGTCCGCCAGACAATTCGGCAGGCGTGTGCTGGGCACGATCGCTCAAGCCGACCGTTGCCAGTGCCGCCAAGGCAAGTTCGCGGCGCTGTGCAGGTTTTACGCCTGCATACACCAGGGGCAGGCCGACGTTTTCAACGGCAGGGGTGCGTGGCAGCAGGTTGAACTGCTGGAACACAAAGCCGATGCGACGGTTCCGAATCGAGGCCAGTTGATCGGGGCGCAGGTCATGCACATCCTCACCTGCAAGCCGGTACTGGCCTGAACTGGGTTGATCCAGGCAACCCAGGATGTTCATCAGGGTGGACTTGCCAGAACCGGAAGCTCCCATGATCGCAACAAATTCACCCGCCGCAATTTCCAGCGAGACGCCATTGAGCGCGCGCACCTCGGAGTCACCCATCCGATAAATCTTGTTCAGGCCCTTGGCCTCAATCAGAGCCATGATGGAGTTTGCTTCTTTTCGCCAGGCGGGTCAGGCTCAGAACATCAATCTCGGCCCACCGGTGGGCGGCCTGGTGCCAGCCGGTCTTGCCTGCGGGGTCGCAACGCCGATGATGATCGCGGCGCCCTCTTTCAGTTCTTCCGCCTCAGGCGCGCCAGAAGCCAGCAGCAATTCGGTGCTGCTGCCGTCGGTGATCCCCAGGCGGACATTGAACGCCTTGGGTCGACCGTCCTGACCCATTAAATAAATTCGACCACGGCTGACGGTACGGCTGGCCGCCTCAGCGGTCATGGCCGCATACCGGGGCTTTTGCTCTTCGGTCAGGACTGCCGCAATACGCCCCCGGATATCGGCCAGGATTCGCTCTCGGGCCCGGCCCCGCTCGGCTTCAGCCAATTCGCGTAATTGCATGAACCTGGGCCTTGCCTCGGCATAGATGGCGTCCACCTTTTCCTTTTGCGCTTCGCTCAGTTTCAGTTCAGTCACCAGCCGGTTGCGAAATTCATTGGCTGGATTGGATCCGCCACCGGCGCCGGCTGCAGATGCCCCTGGCGCAGGCGCGCCCGCTGTGGCAGATTGGGTGGCGGCAGGCTCCACGTTTGCAATTCGAACCCGCATGGCCGCATTGGGCAGCTTGAGCGCGTTGTCCCGGGTGTCTGTCACCACCCGCACATTGGCGGTCATGCCTGGCAGCAGCCGGCCATCCGGATTGGCAAATGTGACCACCGCTACATAGGTCACCACATTGGCCACATTGGTGGCAGCTTTGCGCACCTGTGAAATCTGGCCCTCAAAGGTCTGGCCAGGAAAGGCGTCGACATTGAAGCCCGCTTTCTGACCGGGGCGAATGCGGCCCACATCGGCCTCATCAATGGCCGCCTCGACCTGCATATCGTGCAGGTTGCGCGCGATGATGAACAATTCTGGCGACTGCAGACTGGAAGCAACCGTCTGACCCTTTTCGATCGAGCGCTTGATGACAATACCGCTGACGGGCGAAGTGATTCGAGTGCGTGCAAGGTCTATCTTCGCCTGTGCCAAAGTCGCTTCGCGCTGGGCCACATTGGCCTGGGCACTGCGTACCTGGGCGTTACTGACACCGAGCTGAGCCTCCGCCGCCTTAACCGCCTCCAGCGAAGTGTTGACCAGGGCGTTGGACTTGTCTGCCTCACTTTGGGCGATGAACTGCTTTTCAACCAGCATCAGGTTGCGATC
>JAFMJA010000013.1 GCA_017853735.1 Burkholderiaceae bacterium
CGATCAGGGTGGTGACGTTGGAGTCCAGAATGGTGGCCCAGGCGCGGTCATAGCCGGCATGGATCGCCGCCTGCGGTGAAACACCCGCGCGCAACTCCTCGCGCACCCGCTCATTGATCAGCACATTGGCATCAATCGCCATGCCCAAGACCAGGGCCATGGCCGCCATGCCCGGCAGGGTCAGGGTGGCTTGCAACATGGACAGCACCGCCACCAGCAAGAGCAGGTTCACCCCCAGCGCCAGGCTGGAAAAAAGCCCAAACAGCATGTAATACAGGCACATGAAGACCGCCACTGCGACAAAGCCCCAGGTCACGCTGGCAAAGCCCTTGGCAATGTTTTCTGCACCCAGGCTGGGGCCGATGGTGCGCTCTTCGATGATTTCCATGGGTGCCGCCAGTGAGCCCGCACGCAGCAACAACGCCGTGTCGGCCGCTTCGGTGGTGGACATACGACCTGAAATTTGCACACGGCCACCCGGGATTTCGGAGCGGATCACCGGCGCAGTCACGACTTCACCCTTGCCTTTTTCAAACAGGATGATCGCCATGCGCTTGCCGATGTTTTCGCGTGTCACATCCTTGAAGATGCGCGAACCCTTGGCATCCAGCGTCAGGTTGACCGTGGGTTCCTGGGTCTGGCTGTCAAAGCCGGGCTGGGCGTCGGTCAGGTTGTCCCCGGTCAGGACAACCTGTTTCTTCACAATCACTGCCTGCCCATTGCGCTCCAGATAGCGTTCGGCACCAAACGGCACTGGACCGGTGCCCGCCTCGGCAGCGCGCGCCTCCGAGCCCTCATCCACCATGCGCAACTCCAGGGTGGCGGTGCGGCCCAGAATATCCTTGGCCTTGGCGGTGTCCTGCACCCCGGGCAGCTGCACCACGATGCGGTCCAGGCCCTGCTGCTGGATCACCGGCTCGGCCACGCCAAGCTCATTGATCCGGTTATGCAGGGTGACCATGTTCTGCTTGAGCGCCTGTTCCTGCACCTTGCGAGCGGCTGGCGGCTTGATGGTGGCCGTCAACTTGATCTCACTGCCCTCGGGGGTGTCCACCGTCTGCAGATCGGCAAACTGTTCGGACAAGACCCTTTTGGCCGCCTCAACAGTGGCGCTGTCGCGCAGCCGAATTTCGATGGCCTGACCGTTGCGCGCGATACCTGAGTGGCGGACATTTTTTTCACGCAACAGGGTCCGGATGTCACCGGCAAGTGACTCGGTCTTCTTGGTCAGGGCTGCGGCCATGTCGACCTGCAGCATGAAGTGCACCCCACCCCGAAGATCGAGGCCGAGGTACATGGGCGCGGCTCGCAAGGAGGCCAGCCAGGCGGGCGAGCGCGACAGCAGGTTGAGCGCGACCACAAAGCCCGGTTCGGTCGGGTCAGGGTTCAGGGCTTTCTGGATCGCATCCTTGGCCTTGAGCTGCTCATCCGTATTGGCAAAACGCGCCTTGAGAGAGCCGCCATCCAAGGTGATGGCGCCCGCATCCAGCGCTGCATCCTTGAGGGCGGCCTCCACCCGCGCCAGCACGGCTGTATCCAGCTTGACGCTGGAGCGTGCCGGGGACACCTGCACCGCAGGCACCTCGCCAAAGAAGTTGGGCAAGGTGTAGAAAAAACCCAGCACCAGCGCGATCACAATGATCACGTATTTCCACACCGAGTATCGGTTCATGTTCGCGCCTGCCGGCCAGCTGGCCGGGAAAATTGACTGATTACTTGATCGTGCCCTTGGGCAACACCTGCACCACCGCCTGGCGCTGCAGCTGGACTTCCACCCCTTCGGCGAGTTCAACGCCGATGAAGTTGTCGCCAATCTTGCTGACCTTTCCCAGCATGCCGCCGGCCGTCACCACCTCATCGCCCTTGGCCAAGGCTTCCACCATGGCCTTATGTTCTTTTTGCTTTTTCATCTGAGGGCGAATCATGATGAAATACAGAACGACGAACATCAGCACGATGGGCAGCATGCTCAAGAGCGAATCCTGAGTGGAAGCCGCAGCAGGGGCGGCCTGCGCAAAAGCAGAAGAAATGAACACGGGAGCTCCTCGTCAAAAGACTTCAATCAACCAGCATCGACCCTGCTGTAAAAAGCCATGGCCGAAACGGTCCGAAGCAGGGATTGTATGCGCCGGGGCTGCACCCAAGTCCGCAGTGATTTTGTGGAAATTCTCTGCGGGCAAGACCTCACAGCCAAGCAGTCAGGGCAAAGCGCGCCAACGTGCGATCAAGTCGTGCCAGCGCGCCCGGGTCGCCTTCAGGTGCCTGGCTTTGACATGGCCAAAACCCTTGATCTGTTCCGGTAGGCGGGCAATTTCCAAGGCCAGGGCATGCTTTTCTGCGCTCAGGTTCTGCAACAACTCCTCAATGGCGCTGCGGTATTCACCAATCAGCGCACGCTCTTCGCGCCGCTCCTCGGTGTGCGCAAAGGGGTCCAGCACCGTGCCCCGCAAGAACCGCAGGCGGGCAAGCAGCCTGAAAGCCTGGCCGACCCAGGGACCATATTTGCTTTTGATCAATTCACCTTTTTCGTTTTTCTTGGACCACAGGGGAGGAGCCAGGTGGTAATTCAGCCGGACATCACCTTCAAACATATCCCGGATGCGAGCCAGAAATGCCGGGTCACTGTGCAGGCGGGCCACTTCATACTCGTCCTTGTAGGCCATCAACTTGAACAGGTTGCGCGCCACCGCCTCGGCCAATGACTGGTCCACTGCCTGCACCTGTGCCACAAAGTCACGATAGTCCTGGGCATAGGCCTGGTTCTGGTAGGCCCGGAGGTAATCGGCGCGGCGCGCCACCAGATCCTCCAGTTGCTCCCTTGGCCTGAAGCTAATGGTTTGCAGCGGTGTGAGCAAGGCCTGAACCCGCGCCCAGTCATGGGCTGCCTGGCGCCCCCACTCAAAAGCGGCCTTGTTTTGCGCCACCGCCACCGCGTTGAGCTCCATGGCGCGCAGGATCGACTCACGCCGTAGCGGCACCCAGCCTTTTTGCCAGGCAAAGCCCAGCAGCATGGGATTGATGAACAGGGTATCGCCCATCAGCTTGCCGGCTACAGCATCCGCATCAAAGCCCGCAACAGCATCTGGCCCCACAGCCTGCCCGATGATGGAGGCGCATTGCTCGGCCGGGTTTTGCCAGTTGACATCTTTCACAAAGGCGGCAGTTGGCGTACTGTGACCATTGAGCGCCACCCGGGTGCGCCCGGGGCGCATCCTGAGCACAGTCTCCTTGCCTGCGCTGACGATCGGGTCGCAGCCCAGAATCAAATCCGCGGCGGCTGCGCCTACCCGTGTGGTGCGTATTTCCTGCGGGGTGGCGGCCATCAGTACATGGCTCCAGGTGGCGCCGCCCTTCTGGGCCAGGCCTGCCGAGTCCTGGGTGACAATGCCCTTGCCCTCGATGTGCGCGGCCATCCCGAGCAGCTGCCCGATGGTGATGACGCCGGTGCCGCCCACCCCGGCCACCACAATGCCATAAGCGCCGCTCGCGGCCAGCTCGGGCATGACCGGCTCAGGAAGATCGCCCAGGGCGGGCGAAGGAGCCGCCTGGTCTTTGGCCTTTTTCTTCAGCTGGCCACCCTCGACCGTGATGAAGCTGGGGCAAAACCCCTTGAGACAGCTGGTGTCCTTGTTGCAGGTGCTCTGGTTGATGATGCGCTTGCGGCCAAACTCTGTTTCCAGTGGCTCGACTGACAGGCAGTTGCTCTTGTCACTGCAGTCGCCACAGCCCTCACACACCGCCTCATTAATCAATACCCGCAGTGCCGGATCGACCATCAGGCCGCGCTTGCGGCGCCGGCGCTTTTCGGTAGCGCAGGTCTGGTCGTAAATGATGACGGTGCAGCCTTCGATCTGGCGAAACTCGCGCTGGATGCGATCGAGCTCGTCACGGTGCGCCACACTCACGCCTGAGGGCAGCCCCAGCCTCTGGCCAACCTCGCCCTCGCGTCCGGCCTGATCGTATTTTTCCGGTTCATCGGTGACGATGGTGATTTTCCGGGCACCCTCCGCACGCATGGAATGTGCGATCTGCAGCACGCTATGGCCCTCGGGGCGCTCGCCGACTTTCTGGCCGCCAGTCATGGCCACAGCATCGTTGTAGAGAATTTTGTAGGTGATATTGACGCCCGCCGCGACGGCCTGGCGCACCGCCAGGATGCCGCTGTGAAAATAAGTGCCGTCGCCAATATTGGCGAACACATGTTGTTCCTTGCTGAAAGGCTGCTGGCCCACCCAGGGCGCGCCCTCGCCGCCCATCTGGGTGAAGCCAATCGTGCTGCGGTCCATCCACACCGCCATGAAGTGGCAGCCGATGCCGGCCATGGCACGCGAGCCTTCCGGCACCCGGGTACTGGTGTTGTGCGGGCAGCCCGAGCAGAACCAGGGTGTGCGCTCGATCGCGCCAGCGCCCAGACTGAGCGCCTGCATGGCGCGATCCTTGGCATCCAGGATGGCCAGTTGCGCGCGCACACGCGCAGCCACCTCGCTTCCAGCCTGCGCAAGAATGCCCAGCTTCTCAAGACGCTGAGCCAGTGCGCGCGCAATCTGCGCGGGCGAGAGGTCGGCGTTGGCGCGCAACAACTCATGGCTGGCGGGATTGGGCAGCGACCATTCGCCCCCCGAGCGGTCGCCGGCCTGCTCATTGAATTTGCCAAGGATATTGGGGCGCACATCGTCGCGCCAGTTGTACAGCTCCTCCTTGAGCTGGTACTCAATCACCTGGCGCTTTTCCTCCACCACCAGGATTTCCTGCAAGCCGGTAGCAAAAGCACGCGCACTTTGCGGCTCCAGCGGCCAGACCACGGTCACCTTGTGCAGGCGGATACCCAGTTGGCGGCAGGTGGCATCGTCCAGACCCAGATCCAGCAAGGCCTGGCGGGTGTCGTTGAAGGCTTTGCCACTGGCGATGATGCCGAAACGATCGTTGGGCCCCTCAATCACATTGTGGTTGAGTCGGTTGGCGCGTATGTAGGCTAGGGCGGCGTACCACTTGTGCAGCAGCAGGCGCTCTTCCTGTTCCAAGGGCGGGTCGGGCCAGCGGATATGCAAGCCGCCAGCGGGCATCTCGAACTCGGGGAGCACCACCTGCACCCGCTCAGGGTCAATCACCGCGGTCGCACTGGACTCAACAATTTCCTGGATGGTTTTCATGCCCGACCAGACGCTGGCAAAACGGCTCAGGGCAAAGGCATGGATGCCCAGATCCAGCACCTCCTGCACCGAGGTGGGGAAAAACAGCGGGGTGCCACAGGCCTTGAAGATATGGTCGCTCTGGTGCGCGGCGGTGCTGCTTTTGGCCACATGGTCGTCACCGGCCACGGCAATGACACCGCCCCAGGGGGTGGTGCCTGCCATGTTGGCATGCTTGAACACATCCGAGCACCGGTCCACCCCGGGCCCCTTGCCGTACCAGATGCCAAAGACACCATCGAATTTCTGGCTGCCTGGCGGGGCAAAGCCCAGCTGCTGTGTGCCCCACAGTGCGGTCGCTGCCAACTCCTCGTTGACGCCCGGCTGAAACACGATGTTCTGGCCCTTGAGGTACTTGGCGGCATGCCACAGGGCTTGGTCATAATTGCCCAACGGGGAGCCGCGGTAGCCGCTGATGAAGCCGGCCGTGTTCTTGCCCTGCAGCTGATCGCGCAAACGCTGCAACATGGGCAGCTTGACCAGGGCCTGTACGCCGCTCATGAAGGCGCGGCCGTAGTCCAGCGAATATTTATCATCCAGCGTGACGGTTTCCAGGGCCTGGCGGATGGCTTCGGGCAAGGGCGCGTTCATTGACTGTTTTCCTCAACGTTGATGCCAGCGAGCAGACCGACTGAAACCGAAATGGTCAGGTCCAGCAGCAAACTGGCACCTTTTGGATCGGCTGGTGTCTAAGTGTATGCCCAAGACCATCCCTCAGCGTGGCCACAAGACCCATAGCTGCAATGGCTGCTTGAGGCGTCCGGCCAGTTCGCCGGCCCCCTCGGTCCAGCCGGCAAAGTAGTCGGCCCGCACCGCCCCGACAATTGCACTGCCCGTATCCTGCGCCAGCACCAGTCGGTTCAGGTTGGCCGCCGGCCCGCTGGTGGCCAGCCAGACCGGAGTACCATAGGGAATGCTGAGCGGATCAACCGCAATCGAGCGACCCGGTGTGAGCGCCACACCTTGCGCCCCGCGTGGCCCGGAATCCAGGTCGACCAAAGCTTCCTCCCGGAAAAAGATGTAGCGCGGATTGCTCCACAACATTTCCTGCAGCCGCATTGGATTGGCAGCCACCCAGGCCTTGATGCCGCCCCAGGAGGCATCGCGTACCAGCCCCTGGTCGAGCAGCCAACGGCCGACACTTTGATAGGCATGCTCATTGGCGCCGGCAAAGGCCAGGCGGACCAGTCGCTGCGATCCATCAGGCTCGGCGATGCGCAAACGTCCCGAGCCCTGGATCTGAAGAATCAGCGCATCCACCGGGTCGGCCAGCCAGGCAATCTCCTGCCCGCGTAGGGCCGCCTGCGCCTGCGGCAGGGTGTCGATCTGCTGCCGGCTGAACCAGGCTCTGCCCGCGGCCAACCCGGCCGGCGGACGATACAGGGGCACCGCAAAGCCCTGACGCGGCAGGCGGCTGGCTTCGAACATCGGTTCGTAATAGCCGGTCAGCAGGCCTTGCCTGCCTCCGCCCGGCGCCTCGACACGATACGGCTGCAGGCGCGCCTGCATCCAGGCACGCTGCTCCTCTGAGCTGCCAATGCTCAGTTGCCTGACCTCGCCGCAGACCGGGCCGAAGACAGGCCCCGGCCGCTCGCAGCTGCGAAGCCAGGCATTCCATGCATCATGCAGGGCATCGGCGTCAAAGCCCGGCAGTTCGCTCCAAGCGACCGGCACCCAGCGGCTGCGTGCTTGTTCGATGATTCCGCCTTGCGCTGGCGTACTGGCCGTCTCGGCAGCGGAGGGGGCGGGCTCGCTGGGTGGCCTGCGGCTGGCGCAAGCGGCCAGGCTCCCTACAATGAGAGCTGTTATTGTCCAAACCTGGAATCGCTTGACCATGGGATTGATTTTGCTTGAAGCGCTGGTCGCGCTGGTGCTTCTGGTCTTAATTGTCTGGTGGACCATGTTCAGCGGACGCCAACGCGGTGAGCTGCCACAGCGCCAGGACAAGGACGGCCCGCCCCAGGATGCGCCCTGAGCGCGCTGGCTGCTCACTCCAGGCTACGCAGCAGATTGCTCAGCTCCACCGCGGACTTGACTTCCATCTTGTCAAATACGCGCGAGCGATGTACCTCGACCGTGCGCACGCTGATGTCCAGCTGCTCGGCAATGCGCTTGTTCGGCAAGCCCTCGATGACCAGCTGCATCACTTCACGCTCCCGATCGGTCAGCTCATTCAGCCGTTGGCGCAGGTCCCGGGCACTTTGTTCCATTTGAAGCACTTTTCCGGAATGGACCAGCGCCTGCTCGATGCGGTCCACCAGGGCATTGTCGGAAAAGGGTTTCTCGCTGAAATCAAAAGCACCACGCTTGACAGCATCAACCGCTGTGGGCACATCGGCATGGCCAGTCAGAAATATCACCGGCATGGCTCGGTGCCAGCCGCGCTCGACCAAGCGCTCAAACAGCGCCAGTCCGCTCATGCCAGGCATGCGCACATCCAGCAACAGGCAGCTGGCTTGGGGCAAGGGGCCGTACTTGATCTTGTGCCAAAAACTATCGGCGCTTTCAAATGACTCGGTGTGCAGACGCCGCGAGCGCAACAGCCAGGCCAGCGCCTCACGCACATCCGCGTCGTCGTCGACGATAAATACAGTGGCATCAATGATCGGCTGCATCAGGCCACCATCTTACGCAGATTCAGCGCAAGGCAGCGTGAAGCTGAACACGGTGCCCTGGGGTTGATTGCGCTCAAACCGCATGGTCCCGCCATGCTGTTCAATCACGGTGCGACACAAACTCAGGCCCAGTCCCATGCCCTCGGCCTTGGTGGTAAAGAACGGGGTGAACAGTTGCTGTTCAATCTCCGGGTCGATCCCGGTGCCAATGTCTGCCACCGAAAATTCCACCCATTGGACGCCCTCAACATTGATCAGCTGGGCGCGCAACTCCAGCAGCCGTGGCCACAGGCCCGGCTCGTCCATCGCCTGCATGCCATTGCGTGCCAGATTCAACAGCACCTGCTCCACCATGGTTCGGTCACAGTGCACCCGTGGCAGGTCCGGCCTCAGCAGGAGGCTGACCTGCACGGACAGTTTGCGCGCCTGCAGGTTTAACAGGGGCAATATGGCATCGATCAATTCCTGCGCGCTGGCGTCCTCGCGGGCCTGATCGCGGCGGCGCACAAAATCATGCACGCTCTTGATGATGCGTCCTGCGCGCTCGGCTTGCTCGCTGATGCGCTGCACCACTAGTTGCGCATCCGCGTCGGACAGCAGGCTGGTCTGCTGCAGGTTGCGCATACCTGCGGCATAGCCAGCGATCGCTGCCAGGGGCTGGTTGAGTTCGTGGCTGAGCAGCGAAGCCATCTCGCCCACCAGGGCCAGCCGTGCAGTGGCCTGCAAGCGCTCCTGGCTGGCGCGCGAGAGCTCCTCCACCTTGCGCTGTTCGCTGATATCCAGAAAAGCACTCATCCACCCGGTTTGGGCTCCCTGTGCATTGATCAGCGGCGCCTCGATGATCAGCACCGGAAACCTGGTGCCGTCCTTGCGCATGAAAACCGACTCAAAGCCCTCACGGGGTGGCACTTTGCCCGCCAGACGGATGGCCTGGCGCTTTTTGTACTCCTCGGAATATTCTGGCGGCCAATAGGGTGCGTCCACGCTCTGTCCCACCAACTCCTCCGCCGGAAAGCCCACCATCTGGCAAAAAGCCGGGTTGACATAGGTAATTCGCCCCTGCAGGTCGCGTGCGCGCAATCCGGTCAGCAGGGAATCTTCCATCGCCTTGCGAAATGCCAGTGTGTCGGCGAGTTCCCGCTCAGCCCGCAGGCGCCGCCGCATATCGCGTCCGAGCAGCCAGAGAATCATGGTCAGGGCCAGGGCCAGCGCAGCCACCAAGGCGCTGAGCACATTGGGGAACAGTTCCGGCGCCCTGCGCCAGCTGTTCAAGCGAAGCACCAGGGTGTTGCCGGGCAGTTCCAGCAAGGATTTGGCGGAAAACTCCCGCCCAACCCGGCGGACCGCGCCATCGATCGCCAGCCGGGTACCGTCTCCCTCGGTGAAGGACACTTCTCGCCCATGGGCATATTGGGACCCGACAAATTCACTCAGCATGTCCTGCAATGAGTAGCTGACCACGAGAAAACCGCTTTCCCGGCCAGCCACCATGATCGGCAAGCACAGGTCCATCAACTCCAGGCCCAGGACATCCGACTGCAAAACAAAGTAGCTGCTGGAATAGGCCGGCCCGCTCAGGCGACGCGCGACTTCACAGGTTTGCCCCACATCCGATCCGGACCCTGTACGCCCCAGAAAATTGAACACCGGGGCCCGATAGGGCGAATCGAGGAATGCCAGGACCTGTTTTGCGCTGTCGCGCCATTCGATGCGCACCAATTCGCGTCTCTGCCGCAACAGATCGGCTGTTTCCATACGCCAGGGCTGCGAGCCTGGGGTATGAAACTGGAGTTTTTGCAGGCTTTGCAGGTTGCGTGTCAGCGCCGCGCGAATATCCACCACAGCTTCAGAGGCATCTCGCTCCAACCGGTCTTGTACCTGGCTAACCTCAAACCGGTTGGCCAGCCACACCAGAAGCGCCAGCAGGGTGATGACCAGCAAGGACAGCGCCGACCAAAGCAGACGGCGGCGCGGCGCCGAGGGCTCTGTGTCGCGAGCCTGCACCACGCGCCCTTACAAAACCCGGTGCGACAGCGCTGGCAATTGCTGGCGCAGCGTCTGCAAGCGCGGCAAGGACAAGTCGGCAGTGAGCAGGCCTTCGCCCTGGGTCAACTGCCCCAACAGCTCCCCCCAGGGGTCGCACACCAGCGAGTGGCCCCAGGTTCGACGGCCGGTTTCATGCACGCCCCCCTGCGCGGCGGCCATGACATAGCTCAGATTTTCGATGGCACGGGCGCGCAGCAGCACCTCCCAGTGCGCCTGACCGGTGGTGTAGGTGAAAGCGCTTGGCACCAGAAGCAAGTCTGCGCCTCGCTGGGCATAACTTCGGTAGAGTTCAGGAAAGCGCAGGTCATAACACACGCTCAGCCCGATGCGCCAGCGGTGGCCGTCACGCGAGGGCAGCTCAAACATGGCCGGGTTTTTTCCAGCCAGCAGGGTGCGCGACTCATCAAACTGTTCCAGGCCATTGTCAAAACAGAACAGATGTATCTTGTCGTAGCGCGCAGCGCATTGACCTTGCGGGGAGAACACCAGGGAGCAATTGAAAACCCGGTCGTCGCTTTGACCCGGCGCACTCAGCGGCAGGGTGCCGCCGACCACCCACAGCCCATTCTCTCGTGCCGCTTCCGCCAGGCATTGCTGGATCGGGCCGCTGCCCAGTTGCTCCTGGATTGCCAGTTTGTCGGTGTCGCGCTGGCCAATCAGGCCGAAGTGTTCGGGCAGCAGCGCCAACTCGGCGCCCTCTTTGGCTGCCTGCGCGATCAGGTCGCTCGCCCGCTGCAGATTGTTCTGCAACTGAGTGCCCGAGACCATCTGCACTGCCGAGACCCTCATGGCTTGTTTCCTTTCTTGGCATCGCCGTTGGCGGCATCGGTACGTACCACGCGCGGGTCAGCCCAGCTGCCATCGATGCGAAATTCCTGGGTGGCCGATTCGATCAGTGGCTGGCGCAGCAGCAGCTGTGCCAGAAATGAAGTCAGGCCCGCCACCGGGTTGATCCAGGAGGTGATCAAGGAGGCAGTGCCCGCATTGATTTCAGGCACCACCACCACTTTGAGGTTCTGGGTTTCCTTGTTGATGTCCACCTGCCCCTCCATCAGTACCGCCGCATTGACACCTTTCATCTGCAGGTTGTTGGTGCTGGCAATGCCCTGTTTGATCTGCACATCGCCACGCACGAAGTCAAAGGCAAAACCCTCACTGAAGACATCACGAAAGTCCAGCAACAGGCGACGCGGCAGGGACTGCAAGCTGAGTACGCCCAGCAGCTTGGCAATACCTGGGTCGGCCTTGAGGAACTGCCCACCTTCTACATTGACCAGGAAGGTGCCATCCAGTGTGGGGTAGTCGATGGCCAGGGGGGAGCCACGCCAGACCACCTGTCCCTCCAGCTTGCCGCGACCACGGCGCACCAGATCCTTCATGCCCAAGCGGCCGAGCAAAGCGCCTGCATCGTCAATCTCGAGCTTGAAATCCATCAGGGTGCGCCGAACCGGTGCGGCAAGCGCACGCGAATTGCCCAGTTCGACCGGCTGGGCCCAGTTGCCCACCGCTGTAAAACGCGCCTCTGGCACGCTCATGCTGAGCTTGTTGAGGCGCCAGTTGCGAGCGCCCCGATTGACCGCCTCCATCTCCACCCGGCCCAATCGCTTGCCCAGCAACTCCAGGTCGCCCACCACCACATCCAAGGCCGGGACACTTTCGGGCTGCACATCCAGCAGCTTTTCCACTTGGGCGGTGGCGCTGGGCGCCAGCACCAGGCGGGCCAAACGCGCATACAGGCGACCTTCAGCCGACTTGTCAGCCGACTGGTATTCCAGGTAGCCGCTGATTTCACGTGCATCCAGGTTGATCCGCCAGGTACTGCCCTCGCGGGTTCCTCCTGCCACCAGCTGCTCGTAAGACCGTCCGTCCATCATCAATTCAGCAGCGCGCAGTGCCAGACTGGTAGGCAGGTAATCGGCCATCCCCGATGTGCCTTGCTCGGCCGAGCCCGGAAGAAAGGCGCGCCAGGCATCCAGGTCCAGGCGATCGAATCGTGCCAGCGCAACTACACCAGAGGCCGGCAATGCGGGCATTTCCTCCGCCCCCAAACCCACCCCTATCGCACCCCGCAATACCCGCGCCGGCTCAACCGACACATCCCGCACATACTCCGCCGAAAGTCTTTGGCCCAAGGCCATCGACCAGCGCTCCCGTGCTGCTGGTCGGCCTGCTGCGCCCGCTTGTGGCCTGATCTCCAGGCGCAGGGGCAGCGCGGTATCGGCGCTTTTATTGAGCGGGGCGGGCAGGTTCAAGCCCAAGCCTTGCAGATTGCTGGTGAGCTGGAGTTCGGTGGCGCCACCACGCCAGCCGATCGTGGCCGCGAAGCTGGTGCCACCCGAGGCCATTTGGGCTAGTTTGCTCAGTCCCCCAAGATCTTTCAGCTGGCGCAGGCCTTCGGCAGTGACTTGCCCGCTCAGGTTGAGCTGAGGCTGGGCGCCGCGCAGCGGCGTTGCACCAGGAACAAAAATACTGCCTCCCTCTGCGCGCAGCTCACCCCCCAGCGCACGCGCTTGCGCCCCGCTGAGGGCAAAGCCCTTTTCAGTGAAATGAACCACCCCGCGGGCGCGCTGCAAGCCAGGCAGCTGAGGCATCAGCTGCAAATCATTGCCGGCTAGAGCGACTTTACCCTGCACAGTGGTGCGTTGCGGTGCGGCCAAAGGGACGCGCAAATTGAACTGAACTTCTGCCGCCCCGCTGCCAGATGCGTCATCAAGCAGGTGATCGGTCAGTCCGGACAGCGGCGATTCATGCAGCACGCTGCTCAGCAGGTCATTGATCGGGCCACGCGCTTCCGCCTGCACCAAGACGGTGGTGTCGCGCAGATAGTCTGGAATCGAGGCTTCGCCTCGGACGATGCGCACCGCGCTGGCCTTGGCCAGACGGGCCGTCACTTTTTTGAGTTGCAGCTGGGTTCGGTCGAGCTGGAACTCACCATTCAACTGGCTCAGTTCGGGCCAGGGCGCCTCACCTTTTTCCTGCAGGATTGCCGGCAAATATGCAAAGCTGGCATCTCGCAACTGGGCACTGATCAGAAACTCACCTTGTCGGGGATCAGCGAATGGAAAATGCTGCAAGTCACCCTTGAGGCGGATTCGCACCGCACTGGCGGGCGCATTCGGGATGGCCTCCTGCAGATAGTCCCGCACGGTTTTGGGCAAAGCCAGCGGCAAGTAGCGGTACACCCGGTGTCCGGCAGCCCGACTCAAGTTTGCCTGCAGGTCCAGCACCCCGGGCAAGCGTGCAGATGGCTGGCCGACTGAATGCCAGCGCAACTGCAGCTCGCCCTGGCCATCGGCATTGCTGAAAGAAAGCTTGGGGATCTGCAGGGAAATCTCTGCGCCGTCGGTGCGCCAATGCGCTTCCCCCTTGATTTCCTGGAAAGCCAGTGCTGTCTCTTCATACCAGCCAGGCAGATCGATCGACCCATCTGCCAGCGCAAGTGTGGCCTTACCGCCCGACTGGTTGAATTCAAAGTCGAGGCCCAGACCACGCACCCCCGGCCAGACCAGCTCAGGCGGGCGGCCAGACGCGGTCAGGGTGCGCGCCTCCAGGCCTAGCTTTGCCACCCGGCCCTTGACTTCATAGGTCTGAGGAGCGGCCATCTCGCCCTGCCATTTGGCGTGAACATGCTCAAGTCGTCCCTGTGGCGACAGTGCGCGCAGCTTGTCCTGCCAAACCTGATCCACAGGAAGCTGGGCGGCGATGCGCGCCAGCGCCTGGAGCTCGAGCTGATCGCCTTGAAATTCCCCACGCGCAGGGGTCTGATTGGCGGCCTCGGTCTGCAGCAGCCTTAAATTTCCTCCCGGCCAGCGAATCCCATCGCTGGTCTGAAAGTCCAGGTTTTCCGTCCAGACCTCGTAGCCCTGGCCCCAATGCCGCCCATTCAGCCGACCGGAGAGATGGGCCAGGCTCAAGCGTGCAGATGCGCTGCCCATGCCCAGGTCCAGGCTGGTCAGTTGCATGTCCGCTGTTCCTCCGCCCACTTGCCCGCGCCTGACGTCGGCCCAGACACGCACCTCGCCTGAGCCGCTTTGCAGATGGGGGCCCAGATCGACATAAGGTCGTAAACGGGCCAGGTCGATGCGGTCAAAGACAGCATGCAGCTGGCCGTCCCAGTCACGCCAGCTTCCTGGATGGGTGGACAACAAGGGGGAGCGCATGCGCGCCATGAAAGTGAAAGGCGCCCCCCAATCTGCGGGCGGAGTGGCGTCAAGACGCAGCGCATGGCGCCTGAGACCGTTGCGCATGACAAAGTTGAGCTGGCTGAAGGACAGGACGGGGGCGCCCCGCATTTCATCAATCCAGTCGATGAGGCCATCCTGGATGACAAATTCGGATTGGGAAAAAAACCAGTCGGCCAGCCTGCCCGGTTGGTCAAGCTGCTCGGGCAACTCTATGCCAGCGATAGAGAGTCGGCCATCAGCGGCGCGGCGCACCTGCAATTGCAAGCCCTGGATATAAAGCTGGGCAAATCCAAGGCTCCAGAGCGACTGCGGTGTGATGCTGGCCTGCACCCGCGGCAAGAGCAGGGCCTCGCGTCCTTGCCGGTCAAACAGGTGCACCCCGTTCAATTCGATCGACGGAATCAGGCCAAGGGTCTGGGCGGAAACAGCATCGATGCGTAGCGGCATGCCCAGGGAACTGGACAGCCAAGACTCGATTTGTGGCCGGTAATCGTCGATTCGCGGCACAATCAACAGGTGAATGCCGGCCCAGATCATGATCAGCACCAACCAGGCTCCCAGCACCAGGCGCACCGCCCAACGCGACAGCATCACCAGGGTTTTGAGTCGTGCGTTGGAACCGTTTGCTAGCACAGCCATTTCAAATCGATCGGGAATCTGACAGGAATTATGACCGGCAATGACTGGAACGCAGCGCAGACCCCTACCAGCAGCACGGGCGAACCACTGGCGCAGCACTCACGCTTTGTTCAGCGCGTACGCCGCCGCTATGCGCCCTGGCTGGGCCGTTTGCCTGCTGGATTGCCAGGCCCTCTGGAAATGGCCACGCTTTATGCCAGCCTGCAGCAGGATGGCCACGATACCCCCTCTGCACTGCGTATCTTGCGCCATCTGGTGCTGGAGCGGCTGGCGGTGCTGGATTGCGAGCAGGGCGTTGGCCTGGAGGAGGTGACGCGCACCATGACCGGGCTGGCCGAGTTTGCGCTGGAGCAGGCGGGCACCGAATGCCAGGCCAGACTCAACGCACTGCACGGCCAGCCCCTTGATGACAAGGGACTTGCCTGCGCCTGGTGGATTCTGGGCATGGGCAAACTCGGTGCACGCGAACTCAATGTCTCCAGTGACATTGACCTGATCTATGTCTACGACCAGGACGGGGAAACCGCCGGCAACCAGGAGGGACGCCACCAGATCAGCAACCACGAGTACTTTGCCAAGCTGGTGCGCGCGATCAGCAGCTTGCTGAGTGAGAACACCGATCACGGGCTGGTTTTTCGTGTCGACCTGGCGCTGCGCCCCAATGGCAATTCCGGGCCGGCGGCCATTTCACTGAGCGCACTGGAAGAGTATTTCCTGGTGCAAGGGCGCGAATGGGAACGCTTTGCCTGGCTCAAAAGCCGTGTGGTGGCGCCAGCGCAGCACCAGGCGGACGGCTCTGGCCAGAGTTTGCGCGCCATCGTCTTGCCCTTTGTTTTTCGGCGCTACCTTGACTACAGCGTATTCGATGCGCTGCGCCAGCTCCACCAGCAGATCCGCGAGCATGCCAGCCGGCGCAGCGCGGGCCGGCCCAGCCGCAGCCAGGACGTCAAGCTTGCACGTGGCGGAATCCGCGAACTTGAGTTCATCGTGCAGCTCTTGCAAGTGGTTCGAGGCGGTCAATTTCCAGAATTACGCACCCGCCCTACCCTGGATGCATTGGAGCGCCTGGCGCGAGCAGGCCTGATGCCTGCGTCGACTGCGCAATCTCTGGCCAAGGCCTATGTCTTTCTGCGCCAGCTGGAACACCGCATCCAATACCTGGACGACCAGCAAACCCATATCCTGCCTGAACAACCCGATGACCTTGACTGGCTGGCGCGCAGCATGGGCCAGCCCAGCCTCGCCGCCCTGATGCAAAGCCTGGAGGGCTGGCGCGAGCTGGTGGCCAAGGAATTTGACACGCTGCTGGGCGGCGCCCCGGCAAGCAGTTCGCCAGGCAATGGCAGCGCGATCGCATCTTCCACGCAGCCACCGCCTGAGCTGGAAACACTGCTGGCACAGCTGCCAGCGCGCCTGCGCGATCGGGTGGCCGCCTGGCGCGATCACGCCCGGGTACGCGCTTTGCGCGATGAGTCACAGGTTCGGCTGATGCATCTGCTTGCGCGCACCGCGCAATGGCTGCACGAAGGCCTGGTGCAAGAAGAGGCGGCCGTTCGCTGGGTCGAGTGGATCGAGCCCCTGCTGAGGCGCGAGAGCTACCTGGCCTTGCTGCTGGAGCGGCCCATGGTGCATGAGCGGCTGCTCAAACTGCTGGGAACTGCGCGCTGGCCGGCGCGCTACCTCCTGCAGCACCCCGGCGTCATTGACGAACTGGCCGGGCGCAGCTTGCTGACCGAGCGCTTCATGCCGCTTGCCTTCGAGGCCGAGCTGGACCAGCGCCTCCTGGCGCTGATGCAAGCGGGTGAGGATGATGAGGAGTCGCTGCTCAATCTTTTACGGCGCGCCCATCATGCCGAGGTATTTCGCACCCTGGCGCGTGATGTGGAAGGCATGCTGAGCGTGGAGCAGGTGGCTGACGACCTGAGCGCGCTGGCCGACGCCGTTTTGCGGGTGGCCATACGCTGGTGTTGGCTGCGCCTGAAAAAACGGCACCGCGAGTATCCCCAGCTGGCGGTCATCGGCTATGGCAAGCTTGGTGGCAAGGAGCTGGGCTACGGCAGTGACCTGGACATTGTCTTTGTCTATGAAGATCAGGATGAATCTGCCGCAGAGGTCTACGCCACCCTGGTGCGCAAGCTGATCAACTGGTTGACCATCAAAACAGGCGAGGGCGATCTGTATGAAATAGATACCGCCCTGCGCCCCAATGGCAATTCTGGGCTGCTGGTCACCAGCTTCACCGCATATGCCAACTATCAGCTGCAGCGAGGCAGCAACACCGCCTGGACCTGGGAGCACCAGGCCATGACCCGGGCCCGTTTTGTGTTGGGCATGCCCGATTTGCGGCCACCTCAAGCTGAAACGGGCGAGGCGAATACTGCCGACCCGCCCGCTGGTGCCGACAGTGAAGACCTGCGGCAACGCTTTGATGCGGTGCGCCAGTCGGTGATCTGCGCTGTGCGTGACCCCCAGGCGCTGCGCGAAGAAATCCTGGCCATGCGCGAAAAGGTGCGCGCCGCACACCCGGTCCCTCAAGACCGCTTTGACCTCAAGCACAGTACGGGCGGCATGGTGGATGTGGAATTTGCGGTGCAATACCTGGTGCTGGCGCACGCCGCCCACCACCCAGCGCTCTCGGCCAATGTCGGCAACATCGCCCTGCTGCACCTGGCCGAATCGTGCGCCCTGTTGCAGGCAGGCACAGGCGGCGCCGCCGCCAGCGCCTATCGTGAATTGCGTCGCCTGCAGCATCGGGCGCGCCTGAACGAAGAAGCCACCCAGCTTGCCGCTGACACCCTGCATCAGGAGCGCGCTGCGGTGCTGGCCCTCTGGCGCGCGGTTTTTGCAGCTCCCGCTTCAGCCTGAGTTGCGGATTTTTTCCACCAGGGCGGTGGTCGAATAGCCGGCCACAAAGGGCAAGGCCAGCGCACGGCCACCCCAGGACTCAACCCGCTTGGTCTCCGGCAACTGTCGCATGTCGTAGTCGCCGCCCTTGACCAGAATATCCGGTCTGAGTGCCTCTATCAGCTGCTCGGGCGTGTCTTCGTCAAACCAGGTGACCAGGTCCACCGCCCCCAGTGCGGCCAGCATGATGGCGCGGTCTTCCTGCGGGTTGAGCGGGCGCTCCGGTCCTTTGCCCAGACGCCGCGCCGAGGCGTCACTGTTGACCGCCACCACCAGGCTTGCACCTTGGGCGCGCGCCTGCGCCAGGTAGATGACATGCCCGCGGTGCAGGACATCAAACACCCCGTTGGTAAATACCCAGGGCCTGGGCAGGCGAGCCAATCGTTCGGGAGCCTGTGCACGGGCACAGAGCTTGTGCAGGAAGTCGGGCAGTTCGACCTGGGCGTCCATGGTGTTCATGCTGGCTGCGGCCGCGGGCAGGATCTCGGCGTTCGCCGCCAGCCAGGCCAGGGCCCCATCAGGCCGGGCTGGCGCCCGGGGTGGTGGCACGCTCGAGTTCCTTGCGGAAGCGGTTGAGCTCCTGCACGCTGCTGAAGCTGCGCTCCAGCAACAGGCCCAGGTTGTGCAAAATCCGCTCCACCACCTTGCTTTCCCAGGCCGCATCAAAATTGATCTGCCTGTCCAGCCAGCGCTCCAGCCAGCCTGGATCCGGCAAGCGGCTCTGGATGGTGTCCTGCGGAAACATGGCCTTGTTCACATGAAGATTGGTCGGATGCAGGGCCTGCGCGGTTCGCCGGGCGCTCGCCATCAGGACCCCCACCTTGGCAAAGGCTTGCTTGGCCTGCACGCCCGTGTTGACGATGGCGCGTTTCATGTAGCGCAGGTAGGCGCCGCCATGACGGGCCTCGTCCTGGCTGAGGGTGGTGTAGATATGCTTGATGACCGGTTCGGTATGCCACTCTGCTGCACAACGGTACCAGTGGTTCAGGCGAATCTCCCCGCAAAAATGGAGCATCAGCGTCTCCAGCGGAGGCGCCGGGTCGAAATCGAAGCGGATGGCATGCAACTCCTCTTCGGTCGGGACCAATTCAGGCCGAAAGCGGCGCAGATATTCCATCAGCACCAGGGAATGCTTTTGTTCTTCAAAAAACCAGATCGACATGAAGGCCGAAAAATCGCTGTCCTCCCGGTTGTCGCGCAGAAACATCTCGGTGGCAGGCAAGGCGGCCCATTCAGTGATGGCGTTCATCTTGACCGAGTTGGCCTGCTCATCGGTCAGGCGGCTTGCATCAAAGCTGCCCCAGGGAATATCTCGCTCCATATCCCAGCGCACCGCCTCCAGCTGCCTGAAGAGTTCGGGATAGAGCATGTTGTGGAGCCTGCTACTGGGGTTTGGTTTCAATAAAACTGGGCCGCTGGGCCAGCTTTTCCTGCAGCGTGGCCAGGTTGGCATGTTGATCACGCCAGCTGATTTGTGGAAAACGAAAGTCCAGGTATTCCAGCAGGCAGCCCACTGCAATATCAGCCAGGCTCAGGTGGGTCCCAGAGCAAAACGCCTTTTCCCCGAGGCCCTGACTCATTGCCTTGAGTCCGGTATCAATCTTGCCCAACTGGCGGTCAATCCAGGCCTGGCTTCGTTGATTGGCAGCTCGGTGCGGCCAGATGGCTTCCATGCGCGCCAATATGGCGGCATCAAGCATGCCGTCTGCCAGTGCCTCCCAGGTTTTCACCTCGGCGCGTTCGCGCCCAATCGAGGGGATCAGTTTACCTACCGGTGACAAGGTATCCAGGTATTCGACGATCACGCGCGAATCAAACAAGGCGTCACCGCCCTCCATGACCAGGCAGGGCACTTTGCCCAGTGGGTTGGCCTCCTTGATATTCGTCTTGTCTGACCATACGTCCTCAGTGACGTATTGGTAGTCCAGCTTCTTTTCAGCCATCACAATGCGCACCTTGCGCACATAGGGGCTGGTATTGGAACCAATCAGTTTCATGTGGTGTACCTTAACTTACTCGGTTCAGATTCTAACGATTCCGGCCGTTCCAAACGATTCAGGATTTGAAGCCGCCCAAAGCGATGCTGCACCAGGGCCATCACCTACAATTCATGGATGAGTTTCCCCCCCATTGCCGCCCTTTCACCGCTGGACGGTCGTTATGCTGCCAAGTTGGCTGCGCTTCGGCCTTTGATGAGCGAGCAAGGCTTCATGCGCCGACGCGTTCAGGTCGAAATCGCCTGGTTTATTGCATTGAGCGATGCCGGATTCTCTGAATTCAAGCCGCTAACGCCTGGCGCTCGCACTTACTTGTTGGGACTGGTGAAGAATTTTTCCGAAGCCGATGCTGTGGCCATCAAGGATATTGAAAAAACCACCAACCATGATGTCAAGGCGGTTGAGTACTGGATCAAGTCCAAGTTTGAAGCGCGCCGCGAACTGGAAAAGGCTACCGAGTTCGTGCATTTTGCCTGCACCAGCGAGGACATCAACAACACCAGCCACGCGCTGCAACTGAGGAGCGCACGCGACACCGTGCTGCTGCCCCTGCTGGACAAGTTGCTGCTCAAGCTGCGCGAGATGGCCCGCGCCTATGCCGATGTGCCCATGCTCAGCCGCACCCACGGTCAGACCGCCAGCCCGACCACGGTGGGCAAGGAAATCGCCAATGTGGTGGTGCGCCTGCAAAACGCCTGTGAGCGGATCGCTGCGGTCAAGATGCTGGCCAAGATGAATGGCGCGGTGGGCAACTACAACGCGCATCTGGCCGCCTGGCCTGAGTTTGACTGGGAGGGCTTTGCCCGCAAAGTGGTTGAAACCCCCGAGCCGCTGGGGCTGGGGCTCAGTTTCCAGCCCTACAGCATCCAGATCGAGCCGCACGACTACATGGCCGAATTGTTTGACGCCATTGCCCGCACCAATACCTTTCTGATCGATTTGTCACGCGACATCTGGGGCTATGTCTCGCTCGGCTACTTCAAGCAGCGGCTCAAGGCGGGCGAAATTGGCTCCTCCACCATGCCGCACAAGGTCAACCCGATCGACTTCGAAAACGCCGAGGGCAACCTGGGCATCGCCAACGCGATGCTGCGCCATCTCGCCGACAAGCTGCCGGTGTCGCGCTGGCAGCGCGACCTCACCGACTCGACGGTGCTGCGCAACCTCGGCGTCGCCTTCGGCTACGGCCTGGTCGCCTACGAGGCCTGCCAGCGTGGCCTCGGCACGCTCGAGC
>JAFMJA010000014.1 GCA_017853735.1 Burkholderiaceae bacterium
CAGTGGCCATGGCTTGCCCACAGCGCCCTGGTTTCATCGCAAAACCGGCAGCGCGCGCATTGCCTTGACTACACCCTCTCCAATGGCCGCGCCAAAGCGTTTGACCAGACGCTCGGCCACATTTTCACGCTGGGTGTAATCCACAATATCTTCAGCCTGGATGACTTCACGCGCCACAAAATCAAGGCTGCCCAGTTGATCGGCCAAGCCCATTTCGACCGCCTGCTGGCCACTCCAGAACAAGCCGCTGAACATCTCGGGAGTTTCTTTCAGTCGCTTGTCGCGTCCAGCCTTGACCACCTCAATGAATTGTTGATGGATCTGGTTCAGCAAAGCCTGGGCGTGGGTGCGTTGTCGCTCGGTTTGTGGACTGAAAGGATCAAGAAATCCCTTGTTTTCGCCGGCAGTCATCAGCCGCCTTTCGACACCCAGCTTATCCATCAGGCCGGTGAAGCCAAAGCCATCGATCAGCACCCCGATGCTGCCGACAATGCTGGCCTTGTCCACGAATATCTTGTCAGCTGCCACGGCGATATAGTAGGCCGCCGAAGCAGCCGACTCCTCCACCACTGCATAAATCGGCTTGCCATGCTTGGCCTTGAGTCGATGGATTTCATCATTGACAATGCCTGCCTGTACCGGACTGCCTCCGGGGGAATTGATCAACAACACCACCGCACGAGCGCTATCCTCTGCAAAGGCACTGCGCAGTGCCCCCACCAGCAGGTCGGCGCTGGCCTCCCCACCCGATGCTATTTCCCCCTTGATTTCAATCATGGCTGTATGGGGGGAGGATGGGTGCTTGCCACGCTCGCCCATGCCAAAGCCAGCCCAGAACAACAAGAAAATCAGGGCCAGCCAGAAAATGCGCCAGCCATTGCGCCAACGCCTGGCATGACGTTGTTCGGCCAGTGCGGCAAAAGCCAGCTTTTCCAGCATATTGCGCTCCCACACTGGCGCGTCCTTCTGGTCGCTGGCGCGCGTCGTGCCACCCGGGCTCTGCTCGGGCGGCGTGGGGGTTTGGTATTCGCTCATGTCAAAACTCGACGGGTTGCAAGTTGTACTGAGTATGCCAGTGAACCACGCCATCGCTTTCGCTGAGGGCGATTTTCACCAATTTGTGACGACACGGTCCATCTACGCAGGCGCCGGTGTCGGGTGCGTAAAGCGCGCCGTGGGTGGAACAAATCAGCCAGCGGCCCGTCGTATCAAAGAAACGGTTTGGCTGGTAATCCATCTCCATCGCCACATGCGAGCAGCGGTTGAGATAGGCGTGGATCTGCCCCTCAAAGCGCACCGCAAAGGCCCGACAGGTCATGCCCTGATAGCTCACATCGAAAGGCACGGCCAACCCGCCGTCTTGCAGTTCGGCCGAGTTGCAAAGAGGAATCGCGTTATCAGCTTTCATGGTCAAGGGGTCTGCCAGCACTCCAGCCAGCCGCTACAAAGATCGACCTGAATTGTCCAGCCAAGTTGCAGGTCAACAACATGCCTCGGGGGTAGCTAGGCATTTGTCTTCAGCCAATCGTGCAATTCGCCCACAGAGTGCGCAATGAAACGCGGCGCCAGCGCAGGGAATGAACCTGGCGTGTGCGCGCCATAACTCACCGCAACGCTGGCGCAGCAGGCGTTGCGTGCCATTTGTAAATCATGGGTGGTGTCACCGATCATCAGAGTCCGCTCGGGCTCCACGCCAAACTCGCGCATCAGCTCATTGAGCATAAGCGGGTGTGGTTTGCCCGCTGTTTCATCGGCGGTGCGCGAGCCATCAAAGATTCCTTTCAGGTCGGCACAACGCAAGGCCTCGTCCAAACCGCGTCGACTCTTGCCGGTGGCCACAGCCAACCAATGGTGGCGCGCACGCAAGTCGGCCAGCATGTCCAACACCCCCTTGAACAGACTGATGTCATTCTGATGGGCCAGGTAGTGCTGGCGGTACCGCTCCAACAGCTGTGGGTATTTTTCGCTCGGCAGATCAGGCGCGGCATGGGCCAGAGCCGGCATCAGGGCCATACCAATCACATAGGAAGCCTGCTCATCGCTGGGCACCTGGCCGCCCACGTCTTGCACTGCCCACTGGATGCAACGCGTGATGATGGCGGTGGAATCGAAAAGTGTGCCATCCCAATCGAAAGCGATCAGATCAAACTGGCGCGGCCGGGATGACTCAGGCGGGTACATGGCTCGGCGTGATTTTCTGGAGAAATTGCGTAAGGTCGGCGGGTAACTGGGACTGCAACTCTATCTTTTCTCCAGTTGCAGGATGCTTGAACTGCAATCGCCAGGCATGCAGGAACATGCGCTTCAAGCCTTGCTTGTGTACAACCCGGTTCAGCTCAAAATTTCCATATTTGTCATCGCCCACGATCGGTCGTCCTTCGGCTGCCAGATGCACACGGATCTGGTGGGTGCGTCCGGTCTTGATGGTGACTTCTAGCAGAGAATAAGCGCCGGCCTCATCTCCCGGGCCTGCTTCAATTCGCTCACGTACTTTCACCAGGGTCACCGACTTCATGCCTTCGGGATCGCCCCGAGCTAGCACCCGGACACGGCGCTCCCCATCGTCGAGCAGGTATTTGTTCAGCGGCTTATCCAGCACCTTGAGTTTGACCGGCCACAGGCCTGACACCAGCGCCAAATAGGTCTTGCCGGTTTCCCGCTCCCTGAACTGGTCTTGCAGGTTCTTGAGCGCGCTGCGTTTTTTGGCTATCAAAAGTACTCCGCTGGTCTCTCGATCAATCCGGTGGACCAGCTCAAGAAAGCTGGCCTGAGGTCGCGCCATGCGCAATTGCTCAATCACCCCAAAACTCACACCAGATCCGCCATGGACGGCCACCCCAGCTGGCTTGTCAATGGCCAAAAACGACTCGTCCTCGAACAATACTGAAAATTCACGTGCCCGAGCCTCTGGCACAGACACCCTCCCCATGGCCTCGGCCTTCTCATTCACCCTGGCTGGCAGGCGCAGTGGTGGCACGCGCACCTTGTCGCCTGCCTCGATCCGCTTGTCAGCAGATGACCGGCCCTTGTTCACCCTGACTTCGCCGCTGCGGATGATGCGGTAGATATGCGTCTTGGGCACGCCCTTGAGCAAGCGAAGTAAGTAATTGTCCAGGCGCTGGCCAGCCGATTCCGGGTCCACAACCAGGGTTTTGACCTCGGCGGAGCGTCCCGGTGTTTTCGACCCTATAATGTGCTTCACTAGCGACGCGTTGTAACTGGTTGATTTGTCTGGAGTTTAGTTCACTCATCCCAAACGCGCCGTTGGCAGGTCGATGCCCCTGACCCGCCTGTGTGTTGATCGCCATGCCTGAATTGGCGGTGATACCTGGGTCGGTCGGTCAAGGCCGACGCATTGAAACACCGATACGGAATACCCAAATCTGTCAGCAACTGTCTGGCAGACGGATAGAAGCGAAATGTTTGTGCTGCTGAGACTGATCCTTTCCTGCCTGGCGCGCCCGATGGCGTTTCCGGGGGCAGGAGTTCGTCTCTTGTTGTCCATGCTACAGACCCGAAAAACCGGCCCTCTGGCGGCTATCGCACATACATTGTCTCTCGCACTTATCCATACGCCTACGCCGCGGCTCAGTTCCTGAGTCGCAGCTCTCCGGCAATTCCCTTCGTTTCATCGCGTCAGTCCCGGCATCGTGAGCCCGTCATGGGCATGTGAACTGATGTTAAAGGAAAGCTCTGATGAAACGGATGCTGATCAACGCCACGCAGGCTGAAGAACGCCGCCTGGCCATTGTCGACGGACAAAAACTCCTCGACTACGAAATCGAAATTGAAGGGCGCGAACAGCGCAAGGGCAATATTTACAAGGCCATCGTCACCCGGGTCGAGCCCTCGTTGGAAGCCTGTTTTGTCGATTACGGCGAAGACCGGCATGGTTTTCTGCCCTTCAAGGAAATTTCCCGCCAATACTTTCAAGGCAGTGTTTCTCCCAGCCAGGCCCGCATCCAGGATGTGATCAAGGAGGGCCAGGAATTGCTGGTCCAGGTCGAAAAAGAGGAGCGCGGCAACAAAGGCGCCGCCTTGACCACCTTGATTTCATTGGCCGGTCGTTATGTGGTCCTGATGCCCAACAACCCGCGGGGTGGTGGGGTGTCGCGCCGGATCGAAGGTGATGAGCGCGCTGAGTTGAAGGAAGCCCTCGACCAGTTGGAATACCCCAATGGCATGTCCATCATCGCCCGCACCGCCGGCATTGGTCGCAGCGCCCCCGAGCTGCAATGGGATCTCAATTACCTGCTCAAACTCTGGAACGCCATCGATGGCGCTGCCAGCGGAGGAAAGGGTGCCTTCCTGATTTATCAGGAATCCAGCCTGGTAATACGGGCTATCCGTGATTATTTCAACAGCGATATTGGCGACATCCTGATCGACACCGATGATGTCTTCGAACAAGCTCAGCAGTTCATGAATCATGTGATGCCTGAGCACGCTGCCTGCGTCAAACGTTATCGTGACGACGCCCCGCTGTTCAGCCGATTCCAGATCGAACACCAGATCGAATCAGCATACGCGCGCGAGGTCAAGCTGCCCTCGGGTGGCGTGATCGTGATCGACCACACTGAGGCGCTGGTCTCGGTGGACGTCAACTCTGCCCGCGCCATCAAGGGCGGTGACATTGAAGAGACCGCCACCCGCACCAATCTGGAGGCCGCGGATGAAGTGGCCCGTCAGATGCGACTGCGCGACCTGGGTGGCCTGATCGTGATCGACTTCATCGACATGGAAGAAAGCAGAAACCGCCGCGAGGTGGAGAACCGTCTGCGCGATGCCTTGCGCCAGGACCGCGCCCGGGTCCAGTTCAGCTCCATCAGCAAATTCGGTCTGCTTGAAATGAGCCGCCAGCGCCTACGCCCGGCCTTGTCCGAAGGAGCCTCCATTCCCTGCCCGCGTTGCGGTGGCTCAGGCCATATCCGTGACACGGAAAGCTCTGCGCTTCAAATCCTGCGCATCATTCAGGAAGAATCGCAAAAAGACAATACCGCTGCGGTGCATGTTCAGGTACCGGTCGAGGCCGCCTCTTTCCTGCTCAATGAAAAGCGCAACGAGATCACCAAGATCGAACTCAAGCAACGCATCCATGTGCTGCTGATCCCCAACAAGTCTCTGGAGACGCCAAATTACAAACTCGATCGTCTCAAGCACGATGATCCACGCTTGGACCATGTCGAAGCCAGTTACAAGATGGTCGAGGAAGTGGAGGATGCCACCACGGTCACACGCCGATCGCAAGAACCCACCAACAAGCAAACCCCAGTGATCAAGGGGGTCCTTCCCGATGCGCCGGCACCGGTCGCCCCCCCACCCAAGGCGGCTGCAGCCAGCCCTGCCGTGGAGCCCGCCAAACGCGTAGAGGCACCGGCCAGCCAAGGATTTTTTAGTTGGTTTAAAGGCTTGTTCACCAGCCCCGCTGCACCCGCACCGTCAAGCACCCCCGTAGTTGGCGACAAAAAGGAAGACCGCAAAGAAGTGCGTGGCGGCAGACGTGACGAAGGTCGTGGCCGCGGCCGCGGCCAGCGTGGCGATCGCGGAGATCGCGGAGATCGCAACGATCGAGCTCCTCGGGCTGAGCGCCCAGGGCAAGCCAGGCGGGGGGCCGAGGCTGCTTCCGCAAGCCCCAGGCCTGAAGCGGGTGATGAGGCGCGTCAGGAGCGCGGCCAGCGCGCTGAACCGCGTCAACGCAGCGAACGTCCGGAACGCGGGAACCGGGGTGATCCGGCCCGGGGCGATCAGCGCGGCGAGCGTGAATCCAGTGCCCGAGGCCAGGGCCGTGCCGAGGAAGAAATCCGGCCCACACAGATGGCCCCCTCGTCACAGCAGCCACTCCAGGCCAGCAGCGACTTGGCAGATACCCAGTCCTTGGCGCCAGAATTTACCCCACAGGCCCAGGGGGACGCTACCAACGGTCAACGTCCGCGCCGCTCACGTGATCGCTATGGGCGCGACCGGCGTGAGCGCGCCGAGCCCAGCGCAGCCAGGCCAGAGGTCGAAGCGCAAAACCTTTCTTCGCTGCCACCCGCAGCCCAGCCTTCGCCTGTGCAGCAAGAGCATGAGGCCGCCTCTGGCAGCCCCCCCCTGCCTGTTGCGCCAGTGGCCGTGGCACAAGCCCCTGCGCCCCAGGTACTGCCGCGGGTCCAGGCCTATACCTTGCCGATGAACGAGCTGGTGATGATTGCCAATTCAAGTGGTTTGCAGTGGGTCAACTCTGATGCCGGCAAAGTGGCTGCGGTGCAAGCGGCCATCGCCGCCGAACCCAAGCCAGTGCATGTGCCGCGCGAACGGCCGGCGCCTGTGGTGATTGACGAAGGCCCCCTGATACTGGTGGAAACGCGCAGGGATTTGCGCAACCAAGCCCTCCCTTTTGAATCGACCAGTCCCTGAATGCATTGGGGCCTGGCAATCCCCTTTCGTGTTCAGATGGTCGGTACTGAAAAGCTGGCTTTCACTCCAGGGCGGCATGGCGCCAAGCTTGCGCTGCCGCTTCATCGTCCGAGCGTTGCTCAGCCAGCAGGGCGAGTGTGCGCCAAGCGATGCGCCGCATTTCTGGATTTTTCAGCTGGCCCAGGGATTGTTGCATCAGACTCTGCGCCTTGCCCCACAGGCTCGACCGCATGCAGGCGACAGCTGCCAGGTATTGCAGCAAAGGGGCTGAAGGGTAGTTCTGTTGCAGGGCCTCTATGCGTTTGAGCCACTCCGGATCGGGTGGAGCCTCACTGTTTGAAAAAGCCTGCTCCATCAATTGCACCAGTTTCTCGCTCCACTGCGGCCAGGGTGGCCGGCTGGCGGCCAGCTGTTCCCATGCCGGCTGCAGCCACTGCAAGGCCAGCAAGACCTTCCCCTCCAATTGCAACAGACGTTGCGCGGCCGCAATTGCCAGCTCAGGTTGACGTCGCTCCGAGGGGTCAAGCGCGCCCCAGATCTGCTGTAATTTTTCCGGGTCATGCGCCATATGCAGCAGCTCCTGGGCCAATGCCCGCACCATGCCACGGCCAGCCTCACCCGATAGCGACTTGTGCTTGGCCAAGAGCCGCGCTGTCTCAAGCGCCTGTTGGGTTTGACCGGCCAGGCGCGCCGCCTGCAGGCGCAAGCGGATAGCCAAGGTCCGGCGTGCCACACCCTGTGGTAACTCCCGCAAACGCTCCTGGGCCTGGGCACTATCGCGATCTTCCACCGCCCAACGCACTGCCGAAAGTTGCAATCCCTCGCTCAGCTCAGTGCCTGCCTGCTGGTTGGCCAAAGCCAGCGCCTGCTGCAGATACGCCTCGCGGGTTTCACGGTCCTGCAAGGCATGGGCGCTTTCTGCCGCCAGCCAATGCACCATCACGCTGAGCTGAACATCCTGGGACTTTTCTTGACCGCGCCAATCCAGGGATCGCCCTTGAGCCAGAACCTTATCTGCCGATTTGCGCGCTCTTCCAAATCGTCCGGCATTCAAATTTGCCAGGGCTTCCAGCATCCCCGCATGCATGGCGTGTTGCCTGCGGCGTGTTCGCCAGTCACGCGCCTGTTGCGGCAAAGAGAGCAACAAAGACAAGGCGCGTAATGCCAAGTAGAGCAGAAAAAACAAGCCAGTCAGAAGAAAAAGGACCAGATTCAGAGATAAGTCGATCCGCTGCGGAGGCCAAAATACGGTCACCGTGCCTTCGTTGTTACCGGCAAAGAGCGCCACAGCCACAGCCACACCAAACAGCGCCAGAAACCAGATGGCAGCACGCATAGTCAGAATTCTCAGCGGCCGCCTGCTGCCGTGGCCAAGGCAGCCAGTGTCTCATCCACCCGGGGCAGGTCAAGGGTTTTCATCTGGCCTTGGGCCTGCTGCAACAAAGCCGCCGCAGTTTGTGTCTTACGGGATGAGCCATCAAAGTACCTCGCCAACGCGGTCGCAGCGGAGGCCAGGTCGGCGCGGGCGGTATCCAGTTGGCGCGCCAACAGGCCCAGGCGGGCGTTGAGCAGCTTGAACTTGAAGTTTTCGCGCAAGAAGAATGATTGCTCAGGCGATAGGAGCGCCGCCTCGGGTTGTTCAATACGACTCAACCTCACCAGGCCGCGCAATTCTTCCTGAACCACTTCCCAACTGCGCTGCCACCAACTGGCCATGGTGTCATCCTGCCTTGGCTTGATCGCAGCGACCGCAGCCCCTGGACTTGCCCGAGCGACTGCATTGGCCAGCGGAAGCTCATCTGCCAGTCGCACCAGCTCTTCCAGCTTGGCCAACAGGGTGGGCAAATCAGACACGACAGTGGCACGGATACGCGCCATATCGATGGCGATCGCACGTTGCACTGGCGCCAGCCTTGGCTGCGCAGCCCGCTTGAGGCGCTGTTCAGCCACCCTTAACGACACCAGCAGCGGCTCCACGCTGCCAGTCAGCTGAGCCTGCTGCTGTGCGAGATAAAGTGCCGATTCAATATCAACCACCAGGTTCTCATCCCGGGAGCGGGAAAGGCTTTGCATCAATTCCTCTAGCTGCCCCCGCTGCAAAGCCACCTCGCTCAGACGCACCTCCATCACTGAAAGCCGCGCCATGTTTTCGCGGGATTGATCCATGGCCTGACGGGCCATCGCGCGCGCCTCCGAAGACTGACTGCCACTGTCAGCACTTTGACGTGCCAGCTGCGCTTGCATATCGCTCAGGCGTTGCCACAGCAAGGTGCTGAGAATCAAACCCAGGGCAGCCGCTGCTGCCAAAAAAAGCACCAGGCCGCGTGCAGCGGCTGGCCGTGTCGAGCTATCAGCAGCGGGAACAGGGCTGGCGCTGTTGGTCTCAGGCTCGGGCGGTTTGTGGCTGGTCTCCATCGTCATTGGAATGATTCTATAGATGCCAGGATGTCAGCCAATACCGGACGAGACTCGCGCACCACGCCAAAACCAGCGTGACAGGCAGCCAGTGCTACGCGGGCGTGGGTCGCAATCGCACAAGCCTGGCCCCAGCCTTGACCCGCCAGACAAGCGCCGAGATTGGCCACAGCCTCGCTGCTGCTGAATAGCCAGATCGACCCGTTGCTGGCCGCGGCTTTGGCCAGAGCGCGTTGCCCCTCATTCCATCGAGGGATCTGGCGCTGGTAAGCCACCACAAACTCAGTCTGGCCGCCGACCTTCTGTACCTGTTCGGCAAACCAGTCGCGACCCAAGCCTTGGGGCTGACTGGATAACTGACTATCACCCCCGCGCACAATCAGCACCCGACAACCGGTGTCTACCTGGGTGCGCATGGTGGCCCACAACGCTTCCGAATCAAACTGCCCGGTCTCTGGCGAATCTATCCAAGGGCTGGCCACACCCGCTCGCAGCAGGGCGGCTTGAGTCCCGGGTCCGGTCGCCCATGCGTGCGTGGACGCAGAGAATCCAGGTGCCGCGCTAGGCCGTACTGCAAAAAAGCCTTCTACCGCATGCCTGCTGACGAACATCACACCCCGGTATTGGTCCAGTTGGTGCCAAGCTTTCAACAAAGGCTGGGTGTCCGAGGCGGATGCAATCTGAATCAGGGGCAACACCGTGGTCAAGTGCCCAGCCTCCTTCAACTCCTTGGCCCAGGCCAGGGCATCTTGCTGAGGCCGTGTCACGATGACATGCATGGCCAGAATTGGGCTCAGTGCGCGCCAGCAGAGCGCAATTGGGCAGCCACCTGCTCACCCAGACGCACCGCTGCTTCAAAATCAGTGACTGCAGCAGATAGTTGGGCACGCACCAGCGGCAGGCCGCCGTGGGTGTCTCCCCAGGCAGCCCGCACACACAGGCCAGCAGGCTCCAGGGTGGCGTAAGCTGCCAAGGGCATGGAGCAACTGCCACCCATGGCACGACTGACCGCGCGCTCTGCGGCCACACGCAGCCAGGACTCCCGATGTTCTAGCGCCGCCAGTGCGGTCCGGATATCGGAGCGACTGCTGCATATTTCAATGCCCAGAGCACCCTGACCTGCAGCAGGCAGCATCTCTTCCGGCGCAAATTCTGACCGAATACGCCCCGCCAGTCCCAGGCGTTTGAGGCCAGCAGCGGCCAACACAATAGCGTCGTACTGCCCCTCATCGAGTTTGCGCAAGCGAGTGTCGAGATTGCCACGCAGTGGCTCAATCCTGAGGTCTTTGCGCAAGGCTTGCAACAAAACCACACGGCGCAGGCTGGAAGTGCCAATTACCGCACCAGAGGGCATATCGGCAATCGATGCGTACTGGTGAGAGACAAAAGCATCGCGGGGATCTTCACGCTCCATGACGCAGGCCAGGGTGAATCCCGCCGGCAACTCCATTGGCACGTCCTTCAAGGAATGCACAGCCAGATCAGCGCGGCCCTCTTCCAAGGCGACTTCCAGCTCTTTGACAAACAATCCCTTGCCGCCGACCTGACTGAGTGATCGGTCCAGAATCTGATCGCCTCGGGTGGTCATCCCCAGCAGTGAGACCACATGTCCCAACTTTTCAAGCTGCGCCTTCACATGCTCGGCCTGCCACATAGCAAGACGGCTTTCACGGGTGGCAATTGTCAACTTCATCAGCTGGATCACTAGGTGGGCGCTTGGTCATCGAACAGAGACGGTCAAGTCACCGGCCGCTGATCAATTCACGAGGATGCTAGCACGGCCACTCGGTGGCCTGACAGAGCAGTTTCCTCCCCTGACAGGGCAAATCAACTCGTTAGACAGATTGCACCGCAACCGCCAGACCAGACCAGACCAGACCAGACCAGACCAGACCAGACCAGACCAGACCAGGGCTAAGGGTTCAAGAACTTTCGGCCGGCTGGGTCTTGAGGCATCAAGACAACTCAGGGATGCGGCCCCCAGGGGCTGGCCAGAAGAAGTTGCACATCCTGCTTGAGCAGCATAGGCCTCAACTGGGAAGCAAAGGCCATGAACTCGTCATTTGAAAACAGGCGCTTCCAGTGCGCGCGCCGATCGTCGTCACTGTCAAAGCGCCAGAAATGAACAAGTTGATGCAGCTCACCGGTATCCGAATAAAAATAACCAATCAGCTTTTTGGAAAACTCCCCCTTTTCCAGGGCGGGCCAGCCATACTCCTGGTACAGGCGAACCACTTCCGCCATTTTCCCCACAGTGACGGAATAAGTGCGTTTTTCATAGATTGTTGGCATAGTAAAGAGTCTCCAAAGAAAAATAATAGTGGACCAAAACCTTCATTCAAAGGGCTGTTCAGAGACCAGCTCCGGGTTCCAGATGGAGTGGATTCCTGAACTTGTTTCGGGGAATGCTAAACCATGTGGGCTCTGGCGTCATCAACAAACGCCTGAGCGATCTGGACTTGGCCTGTTGCACCAATGATTTATTGGCTGCATATGGCTAACGGTGACTGCCTTGAACTCTGGGTTGATACCAGCAAGGGCCCTCAGGGCATGGCAAAGCAGATGTTGGACAATGAGGCTCTGGAACTCACCGATAGGAACGACCTCATATGAGCATTTACGACAAACTCAAGGAACTTGGTGTCACTTTGCCCCCGGTGGCCACACCGGCAGCGGCCTATGTACCTTTTGTTCAAACCGGCAATCTGATTTTCCTGAGCGGCCACATTGCCAGGAAAGATGGCAAGCCCTGGGTTGGCCAATTGGGCAAGACCATGAGCACCGACGAGGGCCAGGCCGCAGCGCGCGCAGTGGCCATCGAGCTCATGGGCACCTTGCATGCCGCCTTGGGTGACCTCAACCGAATTCGGCGCGTGGTGAAATTGATGTCGCTGGTGAACTCCACTTCTGAGTTCACTGAGCAGCATCTGGTGACCAATGGTGCCAGCGAGTTGCTGGGCCAGGTGTTTGGACCGGTTGGTGCACACGCACGCAGCGCCTTTGGCGTGGCGCAAATTCCGCTGGGTGCCTGTGTTGAGATTGAGCTGATCGCTGAGGTTGCTTAACACCGCACCCCTTGTTCACCATACTTTTAAACGCCAAAAATGAACCGCCTTCCCCGTCTCGATCCAATCGGGCGTGACACTCTCTGGAAGCGCGTTCATTCAGCTCTGAAGTCGGCCCTGCTAGCCGGACGCTTTTTTCCCGGCCAAAGAATAATTTTGCGCGAGATCGCAGACGAACTGGGGACCAGCCTGACTCCGGTTCGGGATGCGGTCAACCACCTGATCGCCGAAAACTTCCTTGAGCGCGGTGGCGTGGGCCAGGGCGGCGGCGCTACAGTACCACTGCTCGACGCGGACCAGTTCAACCAACTCATGATCGTGCGTGCGAGCCTAGAACCTGTCGCAGCATCGATTGCCGCCAACTTGGCCACAACCGAGCAAATTGATGCTATCCAGACTTCTCTAGATGAAATGAAGCGTTCAGTGATGGAGAATCGTCATGGCGATTACCTTGATGCCCATTACCGCTTTCATTTCAGCATCTATGCAGTATGCCGAATGCCCATTGTTCAGCAGCTTATAGACAGCGCTTGGCTGCGTTGCGGTCCAACTCTCACGCTAGCACTTCCCCAACATATCCCGAGCTTGAAACGTTATGACTTTCATGTCACGGCTCTGGATGCCCTGCGCCATCGTCAGGGTGAACGTGCAGCTGCGGCGATTCGTGCCGATATTGAGAGCGCGCGCAACGACATTTGCGCCATGCTCGACCGGGTAAATTTGTCTTACCCCTGATCCCGCCAAAGCTACCGGACTTACGGTCCGCCGACCCACCCAAACGTGTGTTTTTTTGGCCTAGCAAGTTCTGCTTTTGGAAGCAACGTTATTTGTTATAACATTGAACTTGAATTTCTCATTCACCAAAGAGGAACCCAATGAGCCATCTAAACCTACTTTGCCGCTCTGCTAGCCGCTGGGCAACCGTTTTGCTACTAGCCATATCCAGCCATGCCGGATGGGCTGCCGAGCCTTTTCCAAGCAAGGAAATACGTTTCATCGTGCCCTGGAATGCCGGTGGCTCCAATGACATTGCAGCTCGTGCATTGGCGCAGCTTCTGGCCGAGCAGGGAATCCGAATGGTGGTGGAAAACGTACCTGGTGCCACCGGCTCGATCGGCATGAGTAGGGTGGCCAGCGCCACCCCCGATGGCTATACACTCGGCATGGGTACCAGTTCCACCTTGGCACTGATCGCACAGAACCTTACCCCCTTGCGCAACGAACAGTTTGCCCCTATCGCGCGCGTTACGATCGATCCGCTGATCCTGCTGGTGCCCGCTAGCAGCCCACATGCCACGCTGGAGAGTTTCATAGACCACGTGAGCAAGAACAACGGGAAAGTATCGATAGGCACCCCCGGCAATAACAACCTTAACCACATCTTCGCCGTTATGACCGGCCGAGCTGCCGGCGCCGAGGTACTGGCCGTGCCCTACACGGGTGGTTCAAAGGTGATTGCCGACCTGGCTGGAAAACAGATCGACGCCGCAGTGCTCAAGCCCTCCGAGAGCAAGGCACAGATTGACGGCGGCCTGGTCAAGCCGATTGGCGTTTTTGCCAACGAAAGGCTCCAAGTTCTGCCGAATGTTCCTACTTTCAAGGAAAAGGGCTTTGATGTCTTCCCCTATGGCCCACTGGTGCAGATGGCCTATATCGTGGCACCTGCCGCCACACCCGAGGCAGTGCGCGAACGGCTCATTGCGATCTTCCGCAAAGCCATCCAGGGGGACAAGTTCAAGACATCAGCCCAACAGGGTGGGGCTGTGGTGGACGACCTGACCGGCGCTGCGCTCGGAAGAGAGATCAATGGCGTACAGAAATCGCTCAATGAAGTCGGTAAGAAAGTGTTCGTCACGGAAAAGAAGTAAGCATGAGTCTGATCAAGAAAGTAACCTGCCATGTTGTCTCGGCACCTGTCGAGCGACCCTTCACCTCTTCACGAGGTTGGCTATACAAGACCCGCGGCTCCTGCATCGTCGAAATCGAGACCAACGACGGTGTGGTCGGCTGGGGTGAGTGTTATGGCCCTGCGGCCGTGTCCAAGGCATACATTGAATCCCAATTTGCCCCACGCATCATCGGGCGCGACGCCTTTGATGTGGAAGTCATCTGGGAAGATCTTTACAACCGAATAAAGGACTATGGGCCACGCGGCATGGTCACCTCAGCCATGAGCGGCATCGACATCGCCCTGTGGGACATCATTGGGAAGTCCTGCGGAAAGCCGATACACAAGCTGATCGGAGGCGCTCAGCGCTCTGAGGTGACGGCGTACGCCACCGGTCTGTATTTCATCGACATGGAGCGACTAGTCGAGGAAGCAGTGGAAGAGGCACGAGACTACGTTGAGCAAGGCTTCGTGGCGGTGAAGATGAAGATAGGCTTAGGTGATCCCAAGCTCGACATCCGTCGAGTGGCCGCAGTGCGTGAGGCTGTGGGCGATACGACCCGACTGATGGTGGACGCCAATCACTGCTTCACCGTGCCTCAGGCCATCCGCCTTGGACGCGAGTTGGAACAACTCAATGTGGAATGGTTCGAAGAACCTATTTCTCCCGAAGACATTGATGGCTATGTCGAGGTAACGCGCGCCTTGGACATGGCTGTGGCTGGCGGTGAGAACGAGTTCACTCGCTGGGGCTTTCGTGATTTGGTTGTGCGTAAAGCCATGGACATCGTGCAACCCGATGTTTGCGCAGCAGGTGGTATCAGCGAATGCCGCAAGATCGCCACCCTGGCAAGCGCCCACGGCGTGGAGTGCGTGCCTCATGCTTGGGGCTCGGCCATAGGTCTTGCCGCGACACTGCAATTTTTGGCAGCACTGCCAGATCAACCGCCCAGTTTCCGCCCGATGCCTCCCCTGCTTGAATTCGAGCAATGCGAAAACCCCTTTCGCGACCACTTGTCGGTCGAACCGATCGTCCAGCTACGCGGCCAGGTCAAGATTCCTGCAGGTCCCGGCTTGGGCATCGAAATCGACCGTACTGTGCTGAATCGCTACCGCGTTACCTGAATCAGAATTTAGGAGACCCCTAGCGATGCGTTTTGTCACATTTCGGGCTGCGAGCGGTGAAGCAGTCGCGGGCATCATTCGGGGGGAACAGGTAGTCGATCTATCGCATCCATCCTGTGCCGCCCTGCTGTCCGGAACGTCCCCTTCCTTGCCAACTTTCATCGAGCAGGGACTTGCAGAATGGAGCGCACGCCTGGCCAACGCACACTTTGATGAAGACACCATACGACCATTGAAGGGCTTGTCCTTGCTGGCACCGCTACCTCGCCCAGGCAAGATCGTCGGAGCAGCCTATAACTTCACCGATGCATTGGCCGAACGCAATATGGCGCCGCCATCCGAGCCGGTGACATTTGTTCGCTTGGGCAGTACCGTGATCGGACCTGGAGAGCCCATACTCGTGCCACCCGATGTCGGCCAGGTCGGCTATGAAGCGGAACTTGCGGTAGTCATTGGTCGGCGTGCAATCGCTGTCAAAAGTGAAAAGGCGATGGACTTCATCGCCGGGTACACCATTCACAACGATGTCAGCGGCAGTGGACTGATCAAGCAAGACCTAGGCAACTTTGTGCGAGGCAAAAACCTACCAGCTTCAGCGCCTTTAGGACCTTGGCTTTTGACGCCGGATGAAATTTCCGATCCATACCGTGTCGGTATACGCCTCGATATCGATGGTCGCTTGCTACAAGATGGCTCCACGGCGAACATGTTGTTCAACATTGCTGAACTGATTGCCTATATTTCGCGGAGTATGCCGCTGGAACCCGGTGATGTGATCGCTACCGGCACGCCCTCTGGCGTCGCGGGCATGCACACACCTGCGGCCTGGTTGACACCGGGCTCCACCGTTAATATCGAACTCGAGGGACTGGGTCGTCTTTCCAACCCTATCCTTGCTGGAGCACCTTTTCTTGAACACTAAACCCCCAGTCCTGCTGACCAACCCAATCCACCCACAATGGTTACCGGTGCTCCAGCAGCATTGCGAAGTAACTATTGCGCCCGATATCAGCCCCTCCACCCTGATCAGACTTGTGGCCAATGCAGAGGGGCTGATGGTTCGCGCCCAGCTGCCACCCGATTTGTTCGAGCATGCCCCTCGGCTGCGTGCCGTGGTTCGTCACGGTGTTGGCTTGGACATGATCCCGGTAACAAGCGCGAGCATGCATCGCATCCCGGTGGCTAACCTGCCTGGCTCCAACACCACAGCGGTGGTTGAATACTGCCTGGCCGCCATGCTTCACTTGCGCCGAGGGCTAGCTGATATCGATGCACGATTGCGCGACCGAGGCTGGGCGGCAGCGCGTCCAAAAGCCGATCAAGGTACAGAGTTGGCCCAAAGTGTCTGTGGCATCGTAGGCGTTGGCGCTATTGGCAGCCGGTTGGCTGCTGCCGCCAACGGCTTGGGCATGCGAGTTCTCGGCCTTACCCGCCGGCCTGATAGCTTGCCCCAGTATGTAACACCGGCAGATAAGCGCACCCTGTTCGAACAAGCCGACGTGGTGGTGCTGTGCTGTCCGCTTAACCAAGAGACGCGCGGATTGGTCGACGCCTCGATCTTGGCGACCATGAAGCCTGACGCTTTGCTCATCAACGTGTCGCGTGGCGCAGTAATCGATACCAAAGCTGTAGTGACAGCTTTGCGTTCAGGCAATCTGGGCGGTGCAGCCTTGGATGTGCACGATCGCCAACCCCTAGTTGGTGACGAATTCGTTTTCGATTGCCCCAACCTGTTGCTTACGCCGCATGTTGCCGGCATCACTGCAACGAGTATGCGCGCCATGAGCGAAGGCGCCGTCACCACCATGCTAGCCCTGCTGCGCGGAGAACAGCCTGCCAATGTGGTTAACCCAGAAGTATTTCTATGACGAAACAAAATTTCCCTACTGGACAGTCAATTCGCATCGTCGATTTGCGTGCAGTGCCAATCTCCTTTCCCGTCCCCGCTGACAAATCAGTGCGACTTGGCATAGGCCGAAGTGTCAAGCGTGACTCTGTGCTGGTACGAGTGGAGACCAGCGACGGCCTGATTGGCTGGGGCGAAGCCCACCACGGTCGCTGCCCGGGCGCCATCGCAAAACTGATCGACACCACACTACGGGAATTGGTGCTAGGCATGGACGCCTTTGATGTCGTCGGCGTTTGGGCGCGCGTTTACAAGATGCAACTGGCCAGCCACGGTATGGGTGCAGCCGCTGCGCTGGCTTTAAGCGGCTTAGACATCGCCCTTTGGGATTTGCGTTGCCAAGCCACGGGCTGGCCGCTTTACCGTCTGCTTGGCGGCACCGCCAAACCGATCAAGGCTTATGCCGGGGGTATTGCCTTGGGTTGGCAAGAACCCTCTTTGCTAGCCGAGGAGGCGCTACGCCACGTTGCAACTGGCTATCGCGCGCTCAAGCTGCGCATGGGCGACTCACCAGGGCGCGACATCGCGCGCTTGCGTGCAGTGCGCCTGGCAGTGGGCAATGAGATCGACATACTGACCGATGCCAACACCGCCTATACACTGGACGATGTGCGTCGCGTCATGCCAGCATTCGAAGAGTGCAATGTGGCCTGGCTGGAGGAGCCCTTTCCACCGCAAGACCGTCACGCCTATGCCGCAGCCTCTTTGCTCGGGCGCGTGCCGCTGGCCGCTGGCGAGAACCACTACACGCGCTATGAGTTCGACACGCTACTGGAAGACGGGCATGTGCGCTTTGTCCAGCCCGACTTATCCAAGACAGGCGGTGTGACTGAGGCCATGCGTATAGCCGCCATGGCCAGTGCGCGTAAGCTCACGGTTAATCCACACACCTCGGCCACTGCCATCAACATGGCCACTTCCATCCATTTTCTGTGTGCGGTTGATAACCCCGGCTATTTCGAGGGCGATGTAACCACACTCAACCCTTTCCGCGACAACATCGCGGAGCAGTTGCCCTACTCGCTGGACGCTAATGGCTGTGTGAACCCCCTGCCAGGTGTGGGCATCGGCCTGTCCCTCGATCTGGATTTCATCGCCGCCCATCCGCTGATCGAAGGCCCCTGCTACGTCTAAAGCCAACTGATTTCGGGCGTTTCACAGTATTTGCCTTCAACAAGGAGAACACCATCAAGATCACCTCTATCACTGCTATCGCCCTGTCATATCGCTTGCCTGAAGGCAAAACGGTCACCATGGGTGTGGGCAGCACTCTTAAGCGTGACACGATCATCGTTCGCGTCGAGACCTCCGAGGGCATCACCGGCTACGGCGAAGCCCATCCCGGCCGCAGCCCAGGGGCGATCGTCAGCCTGATCCATAGCACGTTGGCACCGCTACTCATTGGCATGAACGCAACCGACTGCGTGGGTGCGTGGCAAAGGGTGCACCGCATGCAGTTATCAAGCCACGGTTTGGGTGCAGGTGCGGCGATGGCGCTCTCTGGCATCGACATGGCGTTGTGGGATATTCGCGGCAAGATGGCCAATATGCCACTCTACGAATTGCTTGGCGGCAGCCTTCGTCGCATACCGGCTTATGCGGGCGGAATCGCCCTTGGTTACCAAGCCAAGGAATCCCTAGCTGAGGAGGCCAAAGGTTATGTAGAAAAAGGCTACTCGGCCTTGAAACTCCGTGTGGGCGATACCATCAGAAGCGACATCGAACGGCTCACTTACGTGCGCACTGTTCTGGGCGATCACATAGATATTTTGGCCGATGCCAATACCGCTTACACCATCGCCGATGCGCGACGTGTCTTGCCAGTTCTAGCTGAAATCAAGGCGGGTTGGCTCGAAGAGCCGTTCGCCTGCAATGACTTTGCTTCTTACCGTGAGGCTGGCAAGATCACTCCGCTGGTGCCCATTGCCGCCGGCGAGAACCACTACACGCGTTTCGAATTTGCGCTACTTCAAGAAGCTGGAGTGGTACAGGTTTGGCAGCCCGACCTCTCTAAGTGTGGCGGCATCACGGAAGGCTTGCGCATTGCCGCAATGGCATCTGCCTGGCGTATTCCTATCCATGCCCACAGCTCAGCCACCGGACTGAATCACGCTGCCACCTTGCACTTTCTTTCTGCCACCGAAAATTCCGGCTATTTCGAAGCTTGCGTATCGCGCTTCAACCCATTTAGAGACATGTTCGGCTCCACCTTTGATATCGGGCCAGACGGTTGCGTGGAGCCCCCTAAGGCACCGGGGATCGGCGTCGAGGTCGACGAATCCATCTTCGATAAATACCCACTCATTGATGGGCCAGGCTATGTGGTGAAGTTTTAGGCAACCGAAGGAGACATCATGAAAAACTTGTTCAAGCAATTCGTCGCTTTGGCCTTCCTGAGTGTCATGGCCTTTGGATCTGCATCGGCCCAAACTTTTCCAGAACGAACGGTACGTATCGTGGTGCCTTATCCACCAGGTGGGTTCAATGACACCCTCGCCAGGGTTTCCGCAGAAAAATTGACCAAGATGTGGAATCAACCTGTGGTTGTTGAAAACAAGCCCGGAGGCAACACGACGGTTGGCAACAGTTTTGTGGCCAAGTCAGCACCTGATGGCTACACCATCCTAATCACACCGTTGCCGTTTTCCGCGCTGCCAGGCCTTTACGGTGCTCAACTGCCGTACGATGCGCTGAAAGACTTTACACCTCTGGTGTGGGCGGGCAGCACGCAAAATGCTTTGGTAGTACGCAACGAATTGCCTGTCAATACTGTGCAGGAGTTGCTTGGGTACGCCAAGAAGAATCCAGGAAAACTCAATTATGGTTCGACTGGATCGGGCTCCTCCAATCACCTTTCGATGGAACTGCTGATGCGCATGACAGGCGTGAAACTGACGCACATTCCCTACAAAGGTAGTGCGCCAGCAACTATGGCCATGATTGGTGGAGAGATTGATGCACTCTTTGATAATGTGCCAAATGTGTTGCCGCATATCAAAGCCGGCAAGATGAAGGTCATAGCGGTTTCGAGCCAGCAGCGCTCCCATCTACTGCCCGCCGTTCCCACCGTGGCCGAATCCGGAGTTTCGGGCTATGACGTCACCGTATGGTTTGGCATGCAATTGCCCGCTGGCACTCCCACGGCGATCGTTGACCGCCTCAACCGAGATATCGTCCAACTCCTTAAAGAGGCAGATGTGATCAAGCGTTTCCGCGATCAGGGTGTGGAGGTGGTGGCAAGCTCGCCTGCCGATTTCAGCCGCCTGGTCCAAAGAGAAGTGCTGAAATGGACTCAACTCATTCGGGACGCCAATATCCGGATCGAGTAAAAAGTGATAACCAGCGTAAACTATTTGGCCTTTTCACTAAGGACAAGCTTTCAACACTCTGGCGCGAAGACTATCCGCTCAAGCGTCAGAAAAACACGAAACTGGCTGGAATAAATATTCAAGCCAGACGTTCAATGCTCTGGCTCTGTACCTTATTCAACTGGGCGGGTGTGACAAGTTGCGGCGCTACTTCGGCCAGCGGCAGCAGCACAAAGGCGCGCTCGAACATGCGCGGGTGGGGCAACTTTAATTCGATCGTGTCGAGATGTTCCTCACCATAAAGCAGGATGTCCAGGTCGAGCGTCCGCGGGGCGTTGTGATAGGGCCGTAGGCGACCTGCACCTTGCTCAATGCGCTGCAGTGCGTGCAAAAGCTCCAGGGGGGAATACGCCGTCACCACTTCGACCACCGCGTTGATGTAGTCCGGCCCGCCTGAATCGACAGGCGAACTGCGGTAGAGCGATGACCGGTGTTGAATACTGGTGCGTGGCAGGCCATCCATAGCCTCCATGGCGCGCAGGAGATTTGCACGCGCATCACCCAGGTTGGCACCCAGCGCGATATAGGCTCGGGGCACTTTTAACCTTCGTTGCCACTGCCTTCAGCGGTACGACGTGCGCCGGGTCGACGCCGGCGGCGGCGTTTTCTGGGAGCTGAGACAGCCGCATCTTCGACACCA
>JAFMJA010000208.1 GCA_017853735.1 Burkholderiaceae bacterium
AGCAATTGCGGGATAAAAGCCTGGGCATTGGCATCGCCTTCGACGATGCCGCGCAGGGTCTTGCCGTGGAGCATCATGTCGCGCACATCGACTTGCAGGGTGGTGCCTGGAGCGGCGCCGCCGACAAATCCGCATCGACCCAGCGGCGCCAGCACGTCCAGGGCCATGCGCAAGACTTCAGGGTGGGCGGTGGTGTCCAGACTGACGTTGGCACCGCCACCACAGATGGCCTTGATCTGCTGAGCCAAATCGTCGCTCTCGGCCAATACGCCGTGCGTGGCGCCTAGGCTCTGGGCCAAATCCAGGCGCGAAGCCACCCGGTCGACTGCCACGATGGTGCTTGCCCCCATGGCACGTGCTGCCATGATGGCCGCCATACCCACCGCGCCGCTACCCAACACCACGACGCTTTGGCCGGCCTCGGGCCGCAGCACGTTCAGCATTGCGCCAGCCCCGGTTTGCAGGCCGCAACCCATGGGTCCCAGCATGGGAAACAAATTGTCATCGACCGCGTCGGGCACGTGCACCACGTTGGTCTCGTTCACCAGGCAATGACTGGCGAAAGATGACTGGCCAAAAAAATGGTGTCGCACGGGTTGACCGGCGCGGGCCAGGCCGGTGCTGCCGTCGGGTCGTTGCCCCAGGAAGTTTCTGCCAAAAAAGTACTGGCAATAACTGGGCGCCCAATTTTGACAAGTGGGGCAGGTCTGGCAGTGGTTGTAACTGAGCAGCACCCGGTCACCTGGCTTGAAGCGGCTGATGGCCGTACCCACTGCCTCAACCACCCCCGCGCCTTCGTGACCCAGCACGATAGGCTGCTCAACCGGAAAGGGTCGCTTGAGCATCGAGATGTCGGTATGGCACAGGCCAGTGGCAACCAGCCGTACCCGCATCTCGTCTGGGCGGGGTTCTTCCATCTGCAGGGTTTGCAGGCGCATTGGCGTGCCCGGTTGGTCGAGCACGACAGCGGTGATGTCCATAGGTGTTCCTTCTTGAATCAGGCCGCACTGTGCAAAGGTGCGGGGGTCTGCTCTTGTTTCAGCAATTCGTTGATCATGAAGCGCACGCGGCCCAATGCGGCATCGTTGCGCACCGACAGCGGCTGGATCTCAGGCGGGCAGGCCTCCCAGGACTTTTGCTGCGCTTCAATAATCCAGTTGTCCTCGGCAAAGGCTTTGGCGATACCTTGACCCACCTGCTCAATCACACTGTTGTCGCCATGCGGAAACTGACACGGCTGTACCCAGAAGTAATGACTGGTTTTCTCTGTCTCGGGGGTGAGCAGCGAGAAGTGACGCAGGTGCAGACCGCCGGGTCGCTCATGGGGGGCACCCTCGGCCCCAGTGGGTACCGAGCCAGCCCAGTTTTCAAACACCGAGGGCAACCACCAGACCTGGCGGTTCCAGAAGTCGACCTTGCCTTCGAAACGCCCCGCCATGGCGTGCAAGGGTGAGGCCTCGCAGTCGCGGATTTCTCGTACCAAGCGGATGCCACGCTCAAACGGCGTGATCTGCGGGTGGGAGTTTGGAAAGGCAGCGTTGGCCAGTGTGGTGCGGTGGACGTAGGTGAGGTGTGAGAAATCGAGCAGATTGTCGGCGATCAGTTGGTAGTTGGCCTTGTAGTGGATGTAGCCGCGCGCCGTCGGCCAGGCGGGGTCGTCGTTCCAGTGCACGTCGACGATCAACTCGGGATCGGCACGTTGTGCCTCGCCCATCCAGATCCACAGCAGGCCATGACGCTCGACCAGGGGAAAGGACTGCACGCACATCTTGGGTGGGATCACGCTTTGGCCAGGGATTTCGATACAGGCCCCTTGCGGGCTGAATTTCATGCCGTGGTAACGGCAGCGGATGCCGTCGGCCTCGACATCGCCCATCGACAAGGGTGCAAAGCGGTGACAGCAGCGGTCTTGCAGGGCAACGCAGGGGCCGCTCGGCGTGCGAAACAGGACCACCGGCTCACCCAGAATGGTACGTGCCAAGGGCCGCTCGGAGCACTCGTGGACGAAGGCGGCGACGTACCAGGCGTTGCGTACGAACATGGGATACTCCTGCAAAAAAAGTCCCTCATCATAGGAAAGCCCGCGCCTTGGGGCCAATACATTCATTGAAACCTGATTCAAAAATCGAATTGCCCGAATCCGGTCGGCTCCAAAGTACCTACCCAGCTCCATGAAAATCCAGACCCTGGTCGCCTTGTTGCGCATCGAAGCCCTTGGCAGTATCCGCGCCGCGGCAGCTGCCTTGCATGTTTCGCAGCCAGCGCTGACCCAGGCCATCCAGCAACTTGAAGAGGAGCTGGGCGCGCAGCTGCTTATTCGTTCCCCCAGTGGTATTGCCTTCACCGAGTATGGCCGGTCGGTGTTGCGACATGCCCGCCTGATGGTCAGCGAGACCCAGCGGGTAAAGGAAGAAATCGCCCAGATGCGGGGCGATGGGGCCGGTCATATCCGTCTGGCGGCTTCCCCCGCCATATCTCTTTCTTTGCTGCCCCAGGCCTTGCGACCCTTCACCCGCAAGTTTCCCCAGGTTCGGGTGCACTGCATCGATGGCGTCTCGCCCATGGTCCATCCGGCCTTGCGTAGCGGGGCCATCGATTTTGCGCTGACTCCCGTACGGGCCGATGAACTCGAGACCGGCCTGGTGGCTGAATGGCTGTGCGAACGCGAGATTGTGGTGGCCGCCCACTGCGACAACCCCCATCACCGCGCCCGTTCGTTGGCCGAGCTGGTGCATGCCCGATGGGTGCACGCCACCCCCAGCAATGGTCCTGGTGCGGCCATCGACGCCTTGTTCCTGAAAGCCGGTCTGGAACCTCCGACGCCGGTGATGGTTTGTGAATCGCTGCTGGCCTTGCCCGAAATCGTGCGCGACACGGACTTCGTCACGACATTGCCGGAAGCGCTATTCCAGCGCGTCAAGCAATCGCATGGCCTGCGTCAGATCGAGCTGTCTGTGCCCCTCCCCAAGCTACAAATCGCTATCTTGCGCATGGAGCATGTGCCCCTCACCCCGGTTGCCCAAGAGTTGTTGGGGTGGGTGCGCCAGGCAGCGCAAGCCTAAATCCACCAGCTTCAAGCCCATTTGTGGTGCGCCTTCAAGCTTGAGATACCTCCGTCGAGGCGCTTGGGTCAGTCCCGGTTGTCATCAACGCCAATCTTTTGGCCCTATGATCGGTACAACCTATAGGATGATTTTTTCATTGCTGGCTTTCGCAGAGGCCTCTTTGCCTCTTCGATCGGATGAGCATTTGCGCAAGGAACAAAACATGAACGACACGCTTCCTAAGTACCGTTGCCCCAATCTTTTGCTGGGAGGCGAGTGGCGTCCTGGTCGCCATGCCCAGCGATTGAAAATCCATAACCCGGCAACTGGCGAGGTACTTGATGAGCTCAGCTTGGCCGGTGTGGAAGATTTGCAGCTGGCTTTGCAAACGACGCAAAGCGCCTTTGAAACCTGGCGCAAAGTGCCCGCCCATGAACGGTGTGCAAGGCTGGAGCGGGGTGTGGCTCGCCTCAGGGAAAACACTGAACGCATTGCCACTTTGCTCACACTGGAGCAAGGTAAAACCTTGGCTGAAGCCCGTGCTGAGTGTGCTATGGCTGCCGACCTGATCAAGTGGTATGCAGAGGAAGCGCGCCGTATTTATGGTCGGATTATTCCTGCCCGCATGCCCAACAGCCGAATGGATGTGTTGAAATTTCCGGTGGGCCCGGTTGCCGCTTTTTCGCCATGGAATTTTCCGTTGGTACTTTCGGCGCGAAAAATTGGTGGCGCCTTGGCGGCCGGTTGTTCGATTTTGGTGAAAGCTGCCGAGGAAACCCCTGCCAGTGTGGCCGCAATGGTCGACTGCTTGAATCAGGAACTCCCGCCTGGCGTGATTCAGCTCATATTTGGCGTACCCAGCGAAGTGTCAGAGACACTGATTCGCTCACCCATCGTGCGAAAAGTGACATTCACGGGTTCCGTGCCAGTGGGTCGCCATCTGGCTCAGCTGGCTGCCCAGAATCTCAAGCGGATCACACTCGAATTGGGAGGGCATGCTCCTGTAATCGTTTGCGCAGATGCCGACCTAGAGCGTACGGTGAACTTGATGGTGCAGCACAAGTTTCGAAATGCGGGGCAAGCCTGTCTTGCACCGACAAGGTTCTTTGTTGACAAACGTATCTATGGCGATTTTGTCGAAGCGTTTGGCGTCGCCAGTTCTGCTTTGCGGGTGGGGTCGGGTCTGGAAGCGTCAACGCAAATGGGCCCGGTAGCCAGTGCGCGCCGCCAATCGGCAGTGAAGAGCTTGATCGATCGATCGGTTGCGATGGGGGCCCGTTCAGTCGCCGGCGATGCGCCTGAGCAGGGTAGTTTTGTGGCGCCAACTTTGCTGGCTGATGTGCCGATGGAGGCGCCCATCTTGACCGAGGAGCCATTCGGCCCGGTGGCTTGTGCGATGCCATTTGATAACCTGGATGCGGCCATTTCGATGGCCAACGCCAACCCCTATGGTCTGGCGGGCTACCTGTTCACCGACTCGGCCAAAGCGATCTTGGCGGTTTCTGAGCGTCTGGAAGTGGGAAGCCTGGCAATCAACGGAATGGCAGTCTCTGTGCCGGAGGCACCGTTTGGTGGGCTGAAGGACAGTGGCTATGGCAGCGAATCAGGCATCGAGGGCATGGAAGCCTTCCTCGACACCAAGTTCATGCACTACGTGGCTTGAATTTGATCTTGCGCTATTCGAAAATCGGGAACCTTGAGACGTAGAGTATTGCCAAGCTCGCTGATCACCCTGACCGGCGACCGCGAGCGCGCACACTAGACCCAATGATCAGCAACACCGCAGCAATACAGACGATGATGGCTGCGACGATTGGCAAAGCAGGCCTGGGAGCCCTGATCCAACCTAGGGCGTCTGCGAGGGCTTGAAAGAACCAGGCTGTCAGGGGTGCGAACGCCATCATCGCCGTCAGATTCTCCGTGGTGATCTTCACCACTGACGAAAAGTTCAAATACATCATGAACGTAA
>JAFMJA010000209.1 GCA_017853735.1 Burkholderiaceae bacterium
GCCCCTACCACCAGTGGAGCTATGCGCTGAATGGCGATCTGCAGGGCGTGCCTTTTCGTCGAGGGGTACGGCAGGATGGCCAAGTCAACGGCGGCATGCCTGCTGATTTTGATCCCAAAGACCACGGCTTACGTCAGCTGCGGGTGGCAAAGCGCGGTGGCGTCGTGTTTGCCTCTTTCGACTCTCAGGTGGAATCACTGGAAGATTACATGGGCCCGACTATCCTGGGCTACTTTGACCGACTGTTCAATGGTCGTGAACTGGTCATCCTGGGCTACAACCGTCAGCGCATTCCCGGTAACTGGAAGTTGATGCAGGAGAACATCAAGGACCCGTACCACCCGGGGCTTTTGCACACCTGGTTTGTCACTTTTGGCCTCTGGCGAGCAGATAACAAGTCCGAGCTGCGCATGGATGCGCATCATCGCCACGCCGCCATGATCTCCACCCGCGGCAATGCCATGAAAAGCACGGAAGCCGCCCAAGTGGCCAGCTTCAAGCAAAGCATGGAACTGCACGACAAGCGTTTTCTGGATATCGTGCCTGAATCCTGGTGGGGCGGCCCCACCGTGGTGATGACCACCCTGTTTCCGAGTGTGATTTTTCAGCAGCAGGTCAATAGCGTGTCGACCCGCCATATCCAGCCCGATGGCCATGGCGCTTTCGATTTCGTCTGGACCCATTTTGGTTTTGCTGACGACACAGCGGAGATGACCGAGCGTCGACTGCGCCAGGCCAACCTGTTTGGACCCGCCGGCTTTGTCAGCGCCGACGATGGCGAGGTCATTGAGTTTTCTCAGCAGGGGTTTGAGCAAAAACCCCAGCACCGGGCCTTGGCCGAGATGGGCGGGCGCGAGGTGGGCGACGCCGAGCATATGGTGACCGAAACCTTGATTCGAGGCATGTACGACTACTGGCGCAAGGTGATGGAGGCCTGAGCATGCTGGACTTTGCCGACTATCAGGAGCTGCTGCAATTACAGGCTGATTACGCCAGCGCGGTTGACAGTGGCGACTGGGACTTGTGGCCTGGATTTTTTACAGATGACTGTGTCTACAAATTGATTCCACGGGAAAATCATGAGCGGGGCTTTCCCCTGGCCACGCTCAGTTTTGATAGCAAGGCTGGCCTGCTTGACCGTGTCTACGGCATCAAGGAGACCCTGTTCCACGACCCTTATTACCAGCGCCATTTGGTGGGTGTGCCCATCGTGCGCCAGGTGGTCGAAGGGGGCATTCATTGTGAAGCCAACTACGCGGTCTTTCGCACCAAGCTGGATGGCCCCAGCACGGTGTTCAATGTGGGCCGCTATCTGGACGTGGTGGTGCGCACCCCCCTGGGCTTGAAATTTGCCCAGAGGCTGTGCGTGTATGACAGCGAAATGATCCCCAACTCCATCATTTATCCGATCTGACCATGACAGATGACAAGCCAAGCTGGGTGGATGTGGCCGCTTACAACGAGCTGTTTGAGGGCGCAGGAATCGCGGCGCCGGTGGCTGGCCGCGAAGTAGCTCTGTTTTTGCAGGACGGGGTGGTGTATGCCACCGATATTCTTTGCACACATGGTGATGCCCGCTTGTGCGATGGATTTCTTGAAGGGCACGAAATTGAGTGCCCTTATCACCAGGGCCGCTTTGACATTCGAACAGGCGCTGCCACTGGCGCGCCCTGCACCGAGCCAATTCGTATCTGGCCGGTCAAGGTCGAAGAGGGCCGGGTCTGGTTGCGACTGCCCGATTGAGGATCAACGCCGCAATTGCAGCAGCATGGCATCGCCATAGCTGAAAAAACGATAGCCCTTGGCGATGGCGTGCTGGTACAGCGCCATGATGTGCTCGTAACCGGCAAAGGCACTCACCAGCATCATCAGACTGGACTTGGGCAGATGAAAGTTGGTGATCAGCAGATCCACCAGCTCGAAGCGAAAGCCCGGGGTGATGAAAATGGTGGTATCGCCACTGGCCTGGCCAGATTTGGCCCAGGACTCCAGGGTGCGTACGGTGGTGGTTCCCACCGCCACAATCCGCCCTCCCTGAGCGCGGGTGGTGGCGATGGCGGCCTGGGTGGTACTTGGAATTTCATACCACTCGCTGTGCATCTGATGATTGGCCAGATTTTGGGTTTTTACCGGCGAGAAGGTGCCTGCTCCGACATGCAGCGTAATGTTGGCACATTGCACGCCACGCGCTTGGAGCGCTGTCAGCACAGCTTCATCAAAATGCAGGGCCGCAGTGGGGGCCGCCGCCGCACCTGGCTTGGTGGCAAAGATGGTCTGGTAGCGCGCCACATCATCAGCAGAATCTTCATGCGTAATATAGGGCGGCAAAGGCACATGACCAAACCGTTCCATCAGCTGGTAGGGGTCATCACTCAGACGCAGACGAAACAGGGGCCCGTCAGGGTCAGGCCAGCGCCCCAGCAATTCAGCTCTAAAGCTATTGGCTAACTGCGGCTGGGTGGAAGATGAAGGAGCGGAGGACAACTCCTGTCCACCCATGTGCAGGACGGTGCCAATAGGAGGTTTCTTGCTCACTTTCATATGGGCCACTACTTCATGGCCTGGCAGCACCCGCTCCACCAGTAGTTCCAGTTGGCCGCCGCTTGGCTTTTGCCCAAACAGACGGGCCTTGACCACCAGGGTGTCGTTGAAGACCAGCAGGTCACCGGGCTGCAATAGGCTGGGCAGTTCGCGAAAGATGCGGTCTTGGGGATGGATGCCGGTGCCATCGAGCAGGCGCGAGTCACTGCGATTGGCTGGAGGATGCTGCGCAATCAGCTCCCTGGGAAGCTGAAAGTCAAAATCATCTAGCGTGAAAACGCGCTGTGCGTCTGAAGCTTTGGACATGCGCTTGAGGGCTGGACAAACCCGTACCAAGGAAATGAATGGGAGCAGGTATTTTCCCATGGCAGGTGCGAGAAGCCCTGCTCATCTGGTGCAGATGAAATAATCTCCCTCATGAAGTCATTTCGTATTGGCGCAGGCGCTGGCTACTCGGGCGACCGGATCGACCCGGCGCAGGACCTGGCCGAGCGGGGCGAACTGGATGTGCTGGTGTTCGAGTGCCTGGCCGAGCGCACGATTGCGCTGGCGCAATTAAGGCGGAGTCAGAATCCTGGTCTCGGTTACGACCCGCTGTTGGAGGCGCGCATGCGTGCGGTATTGCCTGCCTGCGCGCGCAGGGGTACCCGTATCGTCAGCAATATGGGCGCGGCCAACCCCATGGCCGCAGGGCAGGCGGTGATAGAGGTGGCACGCGAGTTGGGATTGCCCAGCCTGCGGGTGGCAGTGGTGCTGGGTGACGATGTGCTGGCCTGGCTGAAAAACCACGATGTCCCTTTGCTGGATCCTGGCCTGACGGCCAGGACTGCTCACCAGTTGGGCGATAGTCTGATCTCGGCCAATGCCTACCTTGGCGCCGATGCCCTGCTACCGGCCTTGCAGTCCGGCGCAGATGTGATCATCAGCGGGCGGGTGGCAGATCCGGCATTGTTCCTCGCGCCACTGATGCACCACTTTCAATGGGCCAGTGAAGACTGGGAGCGTCTGGGGCGGGGTGTGGCGGTGGGCCACTTGCTCGAATGTGCGGCTCAGGTCAGCGGAGGCTATCTGGCCGACCCACCCTATGTGGACGTACCAAACTTAGCCTCGGTCGGTTTTCCCCTGGCAGAAGTGCAGGCTGATGGGCAGGCCACGATCACCAAATTGCCTGGGACGGGCGGGCGGCTAGACCGTTTGAGTTGCACCGCCCAACTTCTCTACGAGATAGAAGACCCTTCAGCCTACTTGCAGCCCGATGTGGTCGCCGATTTCTCTAAGGTCCGTCTGCAGGAACTCGGCGTTGACCGGGTGTATGTGTCGGGTGCAAGTGGGCGTGCGCGACCCGATTTCTTGAAGGCCACCTTGGGTTACCGTGAGGGATTCATTGGCGAAGGGCAGATTTCTTATGCGGGACCTGGCGCGCTTGCGCGTGGTGAGTTGGCACTGGCGATCATGCGTGAGCGCCTGCACCATCTTGGTCTGGACAAATTTGAGCATCGCGCCGAGCTGATTGGGGTCAACGCCATGCACGGACCCGCCTTGGGCACTGGACATGAGCCCTACGAGGTGCGGCTGCGGCTGGCCCTGCGGGCGCCCACCCGCGCCCAGGCAGAACTGGCAGGACTCGAAGTCGAGGCCCTCTATCTCAATGGCCCGGCGGCCGGAGGCGGCGTGACCCAGTCGGTGCGCGAAGTGGTGGCCACGGCCTCAGCGCTGGTGCCCCGTGATGCGGTTTCTATGGAATATCGATGGCTGGAGCTGTGACATGAAAGTACGTGACATCGCACTGGCCCGATCTGGCGACAAAGGCAATCGCGCCACCCTCAGCGTGATTGCTTACCAGCTTGCTGACTATCCTCGGCTGGAGCAATCCCTGACGGCGGAGCGTGTGCAGGCGCACTATGCGGGCCTGGTGCGTGGGCCAATCAGACGCTACGCCCTGGCCCACCTGGGCGCGCTGCACTTTGTCATGGACGAGGCGCTGGCTGGCGGGGTGACGCGATCATTGGCGCTGGACGCCCATGGCAAGACTTTGAGCTCGGCCGTGCTGGAGCTGAATCTGGACCAAGACGCGTCTACACTTGCGGTTAAAACCTAAGGAGATTTTGATGTTGACTTCATTCCGTCGCCCCATTATTTTGTGCGCCAGCCTGTGGGCCTGTGCTGTTGCTCTGGCCCAGCCCTATCCGAGCAAACCCATCAAGGCGATCGTGCCTTTTGCCGCCGGCAGTGCCACCGATCAGATCGGGCGTGCCTTCGCCGCCAAAATGTCTGAAACACTGGGGCAGCCTATCGTGATCGAGAACAAGGCCGGTGTGAATGGCATGTTGGGCGCCGACGCGGTTGCCAAGGCTGCACCCGATGGCTATACCATCCTGTTTGGCACCAACAGCACCAATGCAGCGCTCAAGAGCCTGATGAAAAAATTGCCCTATGACCAGGACACCGCATTTACTCCGG
>JAFMJA010000210.1 GCA_017853735.1 Burkholderiaceae bacterium
CACAAACACATAGGTCTGCCATTTGTTGGTTGGGCTGCTCTGGGAAGCGTTCTGGGTTTTGACGTAGTAGATGGTGGCCAGATAACCGTTACCGCCAGCGTCGTATACCGTCATGGCGGTGCTTTTGCTGTAGGTGGCCGGGTTGTTGCGGTTGAAGGTCTCGGTGATGACTGCTGCATCGGACGGAAAATTCAAGCCCAGATTGATCTGGGTGGTCTGCTTGGCTTCGCCCGTCGTTTGCTGAGGAATAGTCAGCACCACACGCTCGTTCACATTGGCAGATCCGGTGGAGTCCACTGTCGCTGCCATCAGTCGTTGACCGGCTGTGTTGACCACATTGAACTGCTCATTGAGCATGAAGGAGCCGTTGCGGGTATAGATCTCCTGCAGGCCGTCGGCCGATCGCATTGGGAAGAAGCCGTCGCCGGTGATCGCCAGGTCCAGCGAGTTGGACGAGAAGGAAATATTGCCCTGGTTGAATTCCTGGGTTACCTGCTTGAGCGCCACGCCCTGACCCACAGTGGAGGAGGCTTTTTGCAGGGGTGAGGTGGCGAAGATGTCACCAAAGTCAGCGCGCGAGCGCTTGAAACCGATGGTGCCCACGTTGGCGATGTTGTTGCTGGTCACGCCCAGTTGGGCGGTGGCTGCGTTCAAGCCGGTGAGCGAGGTGTAGAAGGACATGGTTTAACTCCTGCAGGGATATTTTTAGATTCAGCCGCCAATACGGGTGACGTCGGTGAGCTTGATCGATTTGCCGCCAGCGACATTGAGGTTGATCGACTTGTCGGCTGACTGGTTGACGCTGTTGACCGTGGCATACACGCTCACTGGCGCGCTGCTGCTGGCGCCTTTGTTGAAGACAGTGGCGCGGAAGGTGTAAAAGCCCTTTGGGGCTGTATTGCCTGCGGCATCCACCCCGCTCCAGGCGAAGGGGATGTCGCCAATCGATTGCGGACCATAGCTCTGGCTGTTGACGATGTTGCCGGTGGAATCGAGCACCTCCAGCTGCACCGCATCAGCGCCCTGGGGCAGGCTGAACGAGCCACTGATCGGGGAGCTGCCGTTCCAGGCACCCGGGGCGTTGGGCACCAGCACTTCCTTGCCAATCAGGCTGGCGCTATTGAGAATTTGCTGGCCGGCCATGCTGCTCACATAGGACTTGAGCGTGTCGGACATGGTGGTGGTGGCCTGCAACTGGGAGAACTGCGCCAGCTGCGCCACAAAGGCCTCGTTTTTCACCGGGTCCAGCGGGTTTTGGTTTTTCAGCTGGGTGGTAAAGAGCAGCAGAAAGTCTTTCTCGCCCATGCTGCCGGCGGTGCCGGCGGTGGAGGTGAGCTGCGACATGGCGGCGGCGGCGGTGGTCATGATGCCACTGGGCGCGGTGTTGACCTTGCCGGTGGATGCATTGACCACGGCCGCTGCATTGTTGAGGTTATTGTTTAGCGAAAGCATGGGTTGGCGTCCTGGCTAGGGTTTCAGGCTTTCAGGATGTCAATGGTCTTGGACATCAGGGTGCGGGCGGTATTGACCACTTCCACATTGTTTTGATAGGTGCGCGAGGAGGCCATCATCTCGACCATCTCGGTCATCTCGTTGACGTTGGACATATAGACAAAGCCATCCTTGTCCGCCAGCGGGTTGCCCGGGTCGGCCATGCGCCGAATCGGCGTGGGATCGTTCACCAGCCCCTGCACCCGTACGCCACCCGCATAGGGCCCCTGGGTGCCGCGCATGGCGTCTTCCAGCACCGACTGAAACTTGGTGCGGCGGGCGCGAAAGGCTTCCTGCTCGGAGCTGGCCACCGTACCGGAGTTGGCCAGGTTGGAGGCAGTGGCGTTCATGCGCACTGTCTGTGCATTGAGCGCCGAGCCGGCGATGTTGAAAATGCGGTCCAGGGCCATGGTCAGTCTCCTCGCAGGGCGCGCTTGAAGCTGTTGATACGGTTTTCCAGGATATTGAGCGTGGCCTGGTAGTCGCCTGCGGCCTGGCCAAACTGGGCCTGCTCGATATTGAGTTCCACGGTGTTGCCGTCAAACGAGTTGTTCAGCGGGATGCGGTACATCATGCCGTTGTGCTCGCTGCCCTCGGCGATGGGCATATGCATGTTGGCGGTGGTGTTGAGCTGGTTGTAGCCCACATCCTCCAGCACCTTGCTGAACTTGATGTCGCGCGCCTTGTAGTTGGGCGTGTCGGCGTTGGCAATGTTCTGCGACAGAACTTCCATGCGCTGGCTGCGCACGGCCAGGGCCTTTGCGCTGATGCCAAAAACGTCATCGATGGTTCTCATGGTGCGGTCTCTTGTTCAGGTGTCAGTTATCTGTCGATCAATGGATTCAAGTTCATCTCATCAGGGTCGATTGCAAAAGTCGTGCCACGGGTTTCTTGCCGCTTTCTGTCACTTTCTGTGGCATTTGCCGAACCTTGCCGCTGGGCTGCCGCCACAGGCGGCAAGCTCTTGCCGCTGCCTTGCCGCTTCTTCAAATGAGTGGCTGGTGCGGCGCGAACGGCAGTCTTGAACACGATCTCTAGAGGTTTTCCGGGCTGTCGCTGATGCGATAGCCCACATTGCGTGGGGGCGGCAGGCCCGGGCTGGGGCTGACGCCCGGACTGCTGCTGCTGGTGTTGTTGCCGCTGCTGTTCCTGGCCCCCAGGCCCAGGCGGTTCATGGTGTTTTTCATCAGCCCCTGCAGGATGGAGTTGCGGGTGATCCACGACTGCGGGTCATTGCCCTCGTACAGCACATGCGCCTGGTTGCCGGGGATGTCCAGCGGCACTTCAGGCCGCGTTTCTGCGCGGGCGGCAGGCTGCAGCACCGCCAGGTAAAGCTCATCGAGTGAGACCTGACCCTGCTTGCGCAGCCCTACCTGGTCAAAATAGCTATCGACCAGGTGCAGTTGCTGGTAAACGCTCAGGCCCAGGATGGCGCGCGGCGCCTGGCCGTAGCCCACGCCGGCGGCCCCACGGGCCGGGCCATCACAAAACTGGATGATGCCGTGGCAGCGCTGGTTGGTGGCCTGCGGGTTCATGCCGTCGCTCTCCATCAGGGTCAGGCGGGCAAAGTCATCGGGGGCAAATCGGTGTTTTTGCGCCACCTGCAGGATCTTGTTGTACACATCCTGTTTCTCGTTGGCGGGGATGAAGCCGCGCGCCACTGCCCGCTCCAGCGTCTTGTGCAGCACGGGGTTGGGCATGGAGGCCTGGCGCACTGCCTGGGGCGGCGGGTTTGCCGGCGCTGCGCTGGCCGCCGACTTGGCCGCCAGCACCGCCTGGGTGCTGGGCTCGCTGCCTTTTTTAACTTGCGCCAGGATGTCTACTTGCGGGTCGCTCAGGCGCGATCGCAGCGCGCTCAGGTCTAGCCGCTGGCCTGTGATGATGCGGTCGGGGTTGGCGATCTGGTTGTCCTTGGCCAGGGCCAGGACAGCCCGGTACTCCTGATTGGCGCTGAGCTGGATGCCGCGGCCGCTGGCCTCCTGGCGCACGATACGGCTGAGGCTGTCATTGGGCTGGACGATGCGCTCCAGGTTCGCCGCAGTGTTGGTGGGCTGGGACGGGCTGCCCAGCTGGGTACTGCTACTGCCTGCGGCCGTATTTGGGCTGGCCGGTGGCGCAGTCAAGCCGGGGGGGGTGGCCGCGAGCTTGTTGCCTTCTGGGCTGATCCGGGTGCTGGTCTGGCTGGCCAAGTCACCGGCCTGCAGGCCGGCCAGGTGCCGTTGCAGGCCTATCATATTGAGCTGCCGGCCCGCCACAATGCGGTCGGGGTTGGCAATCTGGTTGCTTCGGGCCAGTTCCTGCACCGCCCTGAATTCCTGGCTGGGCGACAGGGCAAGGCCCCGGCCTTGCGCCTCCTGACGCACGATGGCGCTCAGATTGTCGGTATTTTTGATGGTTCGCAGCGCCAGACTGGGGGAGTTGGCGGCCAGATCCAGGTCGGCCTGGACCTGTTCCAGCGCCCGCACAAAGGCCTGACCACCGCCTGGGGGGGCGGCGCTGGTGCTGCTGCCTGGGCCTAGGGCCTGGACAAATGGAGCGTCATCAATTCGCATGGCATCTTTATTGCTTGGTTGATCTCATGGACAAGAACTGTGTCAAATCCTCAACACCCATGAATACTTTCTTGCAATTTATGTGCCTGATGTTTTTCTGTCTGGTCCCGGCCAGCCAGGCGGTGGCGGCCAGCCCGGCGGCGCCGGAGCAGGCCATGCAGGAACAGGTGCGCCAATGGCTGGCGCAGACCCATGGTGTGGCGGCCAATGACATCGGGATTGCCCCCCTGGATACCCGGGTACAGGTGCAGCCCTGCAGCAGGCCGCTGCAGGTGGACCACCCCTTTGCCTCACGCGAGTCGGTGCGGGTGCGCTGTGGCACGCCAGGCTGGCAGCTATATTTACAAGTCAGTTTCAATGCTCCGGCGGTCAGTTCGGCCAAGGTTGCGCTTGCCACCACCCTGGTGGTGCCCAGGCAGCTGCTCACTCGGGGGACCCTGCTCAAGCCCGAAATGCTGGAGGAAATCAGCGCCCCGGCCCCGGCAGGCGACCGCTCAGTCTTGAGTTCGGTCAAGGACGCCCAATACGCCGAGCTGGTGCGCGATGTGCGTGCCGGCGAGCCCCTGCGCAGCTCCGATCTGCGCCGTGCCACCATGGTCCGCCAGGGCCAGGAGGTGACCATGGTGGTGGGCGAACAGTCCAGTTTCCTGGTCAGGGTGCGGCTGGAGGCCATGCAGGATGGCCGCATGGGCGAGCAGGTCAAGCTGAAGAACCCCGAGTCTGGGCGCCAGGTGTCTGGGGTTGTGATCGGTCCCAACCAGGTCAAGGGGCTATGATGCAAAAAAATACTCAAGTTTTGGGCGCTGGGGTCGATTTCATGGATGCCAGACCTCAATTTCGGGGTTCTTTAGGGAAAGCGAGCCAGCCATGACCGATTCCATCTCCAACAACAGGCCCCCGGGCCCGAGCAGCCTGCAGCGTGCAGTCGCCGAAAAAGCCGAGCGC
>JAFMJA010000211.1 GCA_017853735.1 Burkholderiaceae bacterium
TAGAGGAAGAAATGCGTTAAGCCAAGCCCAGGTCCAGGCCCGGCCGATTCACGCGACAATCATTCCATGAAACTGCCCCGGTTCAGACCCAAGTCAGTGTTGCTTACCCTGTTGGCCACGCTGATGCTGGCTGGGCTACTTGTTGGTGTGGGGTATTGGGTCCTCCTGGGCAAACTGCCGCAGCGCCAAGGTACTCTTGTTCTGCGTAACCTGCACAGCGAGGTCAGTGTGGCATGGGATGAGCGCGGCGTTCCTCACATCCAGGCGGGTAACGAAGCTGACCTGTACCGTGCGCTGGGCTTTTTGCATGCGCAGGACCGTTTGTTCCAGATGGAAATGGTGCGCAGGCTGGCGCGCGGAGAACTGGCTGAAATCCTGGGACCCAAATTACTGGAGCTTGACCGGCTGTTCAGAACCCTTGAACTCAGGCATCGCGCGCAGGCCATGGTGGCCAGCATGGACCCGCATAGCCCGGCCTGGAAGGCGCTCGTCGCCTACCTGGATGGCATCAACCAGTACCAGGAGACACATCAACAGCCTCTTGAATTCGACCTGCTGGGCATTCCCAAGCGACCCTTCAGCCCGGAGGACAGCTTGGCGGTCGCGGGTTATCTCGCCTACAGCTTTGCAGCTGCCTTTCGCACTGAACCGGTACTGAGCTTTGTGCGTGACCAACTGGGTGCAGCTTATCTCAAGGTGTTTGACCTGGACTTGCGTCCGCAAGGTGTGTTGCAAAGCCAGGCTACGCCCTTGCGCTTGACACCGGATGACCATCGAACCCTGACCCGTCTGGGCAGATTGAGCCATGAGGCCTTTGACCTGGCGGGAGTTGCCAGCTTTGAGGGCAGCAATGCCTGGGCCGTTTCAGGTCGGCTAACAGCCAGTGGCAAGCCACTGCTGGCCGGCGACCCGCATATCGGTTTTGCTGCGCCCGCTGTTTGGTATGAGGCGCACCTCATGGCACCCGGGTTTGAACTCTACGGTCACCACCAAGCACTCAACCCGTTTGCATTGCTGGGGCACAACCGGACATTTGGCTGGAGCCTGACCATGTTCCAGAACGATGACATGGACCTGGTGGCCGAGAAAATCAACCCTGAAAATCCCAAGCAGGTATGGCACCAGGGTGGCTGGGTGGATTTGCAGGAACGACAAGAGTCCATCCAGGTCAAAGGCCAGCAAAGCGTGCCGATTGTGCTGCGCCGCTCGCCAAACGGACCTTTGATTCATGAGGTTTTTTCTGAGACTTTGGCCTCCAAAGGCACGCCGATCGCTTTATGGTGGACATTCCTGCAACCTTCGGCTGGGGCTGCACAAGCTGACAACCCATTGCTGCAGGCCTTCTACGAGCTGAACCGGGCCGACACATTGGCCCGGGTACGCAGTGCCGCAAGCAAGATCCATGCGCCGGGACTCAATCTGGTTTGGGCCAACGCTGCAGGCGATATCGGCTGGTGGGCTGCGGCGCTGCTGCCTCAGAGACCCGCGCATGTGCACCCTGCATTTATTCTGGATGGCGCACGGGGTGAAGCTGAAAAAACTGGCTTTCATCCCTTTGAGGACAACCCCCAGGAAGAGAACCCTGCGCGCGGCTATGTCATATCGGCCAATCAGCAGCCCGCCTCTGCCAAGGGCCTGACCATCCCTGGTTACTACAACCTGGAAGACCGTGCGCAGCAGATCGACAACCAGCTGCGCCAGGCCAAGGAAAAATGGGATCTGCAAAACACCCAGGCCCTGCAGCTTGACACCGGATACCGATACCCGGAACGCGTGCTGCGCCCACTTGCGCCGATGTTGCAGGCTCTGGGCGGCAACACTGAAGAACGTCAGCTGATCGCGCTATTGCTGCAATGGGACGGTCGCCACGACAAGGACTTGGTGACTCCAACGCTTTTCAATCAGTTGCTCTACCAACTGGCGCGCGAAGCCATGGCCGATGAGCTGGGGCCCGCGCAGTTCAAGAACCTGCTGGGCACACGGGCGTTGGACTCAGCGCTGCCCCGGTTGATAGCTGATCCTGATTCGCCCTGGTGGGACCGGCGGGATACCGCGATGAAGGAAAGCCAGATGGATATTGTGCGAGACGCCTGGCAAGCCAGCCTTGCCCATCTGCGCGCCACATTCGGCAGCGATCCCGGTCGATGGACCTGGGGCAAGGCTCATACCTTGACCCATGTCCATCCATTGGGGCGTCAAAAACCTCTGCACCTCCTGTTCAATTTGGGGCCGCAACCGATGCCGGGCGGTCGTGAAACACCCAACAACCAGTCCTACGCGATCGGGCCTGCACCCTGGGCGGTGAGTTATGGGCCCTCCACACGTCGTCTGATTGATTTCGCCAATCCTGCGCGCAGCCTGGGGATCAATCCTCTGGGCCAGAGTGGGGTGCTGCTGGACCCCCATTACGCTGATCAGGCCATTGACTACGCCCGAGGAACCTACCGGGCACAAAGGCTGGATGCAGCCGATATAGCCGCACACACCCGAAGCAAGCTGTTGCTGGTCCCCGCGAGCTAGGGATTGTGTTCAAAATTCGCGCCGTGCGCGGCGGGAGTTTTGAACACCGTCCCTAGGCTTTGGCCTGCAGCACCTGGCAGAGTTCAGCCATATCGCTCACCGTCGCATGTGGCGGCTTGGGGTGCGTCCAGGCCAATCCTCGGCGGTTGACCCAGACAGTTTGCATGCCCGCGCCCAATCCACCCAGCACGTCCAGCGCTGCATCATCGCCCACATGCAATATTTCTGAAGGCTGAACACCTGCTGCCTTGGCGGCCGCGTGAAAGATTCGGGGATCTGGCTTGCCAATGCCTAGGTTCTGCGCGCTCAGCCCAGCTTTGAACAGGTGACCCAGGCCGACCCGATCGACATCTGCATTCCCATTGGAGAGCGCTACCAGGGGAAAGCGCGAAGCCAGCCATACCAGCGCCTCACCAGCATCCTGGTACAGGTTCACCCGCAAGCGCTCGGCGTAGAACACCTCATAAGCGGGCGCCACCAGCGCAATATCCTCCTGGGCATCGAGTAGCACACGCCGGATGATTTCCTGGCGCAGGGTGGCCAGATCGTGGCCGATTTCAGGCCGAGCGGACTGTATCTCCTGGCGAATCGCCAATCGACGATTGGCATCTGCCAAGGTGGCAGCAGCACGTGGCGCCCTGGGTCGCAACCAATCCTGCAAAGCCTGCTCTGCCCTGGCGATCACCGGAGCGATTGGCCAGAGGGTATCGTCCAGGTCCAGCGAAATCGCCTTGATTTTTTGGGTATCCAGCATGATGCGAGAGAATAGCGCATGCGCTTTCGTCCAGAACCCCCCCACCAACATGGCAGCACCCAAAGTACAGCCATTCTTTTATGTAACCTCGGTACACCCGAAGCCGCCACGCCCGCTGCCCTGCGGCGCTACTTGGGTGAGTTCCTAAGTGACCAACGGGTGGTGGAAATCCCAAAGTTGCTGTGGTGGCTGATCCTGCATGGCATCATCCTGCGAATACGGCCTGCCAAATCAGCGGCCAAATACGCCAGCATCTGGACGCCGGAGGGTTCTCCCTTGAAGGTTTGGACAGAAAAACAGGCAGAGCTGTTGCAACAGTGGTTTGAGCAGCAGGGCCAGTCCGTCTGGGTACGCCCCGCCATGCGCTATGGCCAGCCCGCCATCGCCAGACAATTGGACGAGTTGAAGGCAGCCGGTGCAACCCGGATATTGATACTGCCTGCCTATCCCCAATACTCTGCCACCACCACCGCCAGTGTCTGTGATGCGGTTTATGGGTGGGGGCAGAAAGTTCGAACCTTGCCCGAACTGCGCTTTATCAACCGTTACCACGATCACCCCGCTTACATCGAGGCCCTGGCTTCCAGCGTTCGCCAGCACTGGCAGCAGCACGGCCAAGCCGAGCAACTGGTGATGAGCTTTCATGGCGTCCCCCAACGTACCTTGCAGCTGGGCGATCCCTACTACTGCGAGTGCCACAAGACTGCCCGTTTGCTGGCGGAGCATCTCGGCCTGACAGCGCAGCAGTACCGCCTGACTTTTCAGTCCCGCTTCGGCAAGGCCAAGTGGCTGCAACCTTATACCGAGCCCACCTTGGTGGAATTGGCCAAGACTGGCCTCAAACGTGTTGATGTGATCTGCCCGGGATTTGTTTCGGACTGCCTGGAAACCCTGGAGGAAATTTCCCAGGAAGCTCGACAAGCTTTTCTCGATGCGGGCGGCCAGGAATTCCATTACATCGCCTGTCTTAACGATCGCAGCGACTGGATCGATGCCATGGGTCAGATCTGTCGTCAGCATCTTGGCGGCTGGCCGGCGCAAAACACACCGCAAGGTCCATTTCCAGATTGATCCCGGAGCCGCTTCGCACTGGATTCAAAGCGACGTTCAGAGCCAAGATAGCCAAAAGACCCCGAGATCCTCCACGGACACAATAATTCGTAGCGCCTCGCTGCAGGCACTTCAGCCTGATGGATTTGGTCTTGATTTAAATCATTTTTACAGCAGGGTGGCGTAGTATGCTCAAACCGCCTATGAACTAGCGGAGAACATCATGTATCGAAAAATCCTTGTGGCAACCGACGGCTCGAATCTGTCCAAAAAGGCTGTCAGCCAGGCTATCGGCCTGTCCCAGCAAATGGGAGCTGAACTGGTGGCTTTGAAAGTGGTACCACGCTATCCACAGACCTATTTTGAAGGCGGCGTGGCCCTGGCAGCCAGTGAGATCAGCCGGATTGAAAAGCAATGGGCAGAGCATGGACAAGCCGTGGTCGATGCAGTAGCCAAGTCTGCCAAGACCAAGGGGGTGGCGTGCAAGGCAGTGATTGCCAAATCCGATCTGGTCAGTGAGGCGGTGATTGCCACCGCCAAAAAGAATAAATGCGATCTGATTGTGATGGCATCGCATGGTCGACGAGGCATCAAACGCCTGCTGCTGGGTAGTGAGACCCAACAGGTCCTGACGCATTCACATATTCCGGTATTGGT
>JAFMJA010000212.1 GCA_017853735.1 Burkholderiaceae bacterium
TCTACAAGACTCCGATCGATCCGGTGGTGTTTGGCTTCTTTGAAGACGATACACGGGCTATTCTGGCTACCATCTGGAAGGATTTTCCAGTCGTCACTACCCTTCTCCTGATACTGGCAGCCAGTTGGGCAACGCATGCGCTGCGCCGCCGGCTTTATGCCCGACTGAGCCAGCGCCTGAACCGGGTGATTCAGCAGCAACAGGTGTCGGTCTGGGTGGTGCTGCTGGGCGTCCTGATGGGTATTTTGATGCTGGTACTCACCGCCAAGGGAACTTTGCGTGCCATGGCGCTGGGGCGCCAGAACGTCTCGGTGACCACCTCGCAGTTTCTCAACGACATGGTTCCCAACGGCGTGATCGCACTCAAATTTGCCTGGGATGGCCGGCGCGATTCGCAGAATTTTTCTGACCCGTTGTTGGGCTTGAAGCGCCTGGGCTTTGGCTCGCCCCAGGAGGCGGCGGGTGTGCTCGGGCTGTCAGCGCCTGATGAAGCCGCCTTGCGCCGGCTGTTGATCGCCCAGGGTACAGACCACAAGCTGCCCGGCAAGAACCTGCTGTTCTTTCTGATGGAGTCCTGGAGCGCCGAGCCCTTTCTCTACCAGGATGCCAAACGCTTTGATGTGCTGGGTCGACTGGCACCAACCCTGGGGCAGGCCTGTCACTTCGATAATTTTGACGCTGCCCAGGCGGGCACGCACCCAAGCCTGGAAGCGATTCTTTTCTCTACACCGATCACGCCACTCACCCTGGGCCCACAGGGCAAGCAGCCGATTCCGTGGTCGATGCCCTTGCTGCTCAAGCAGGCGGGCTACCGCACCGTCTTTCTCACCTCGGCACGTTCAGGCTGGCGCGAGCTGGACCGGGTGCTCAAGGTGCAGGGCTTTGACGAGGTGATTGACGCCAGCCATCTCAGGCAGGCCTATCCCGAGGCGCAGCTGGGGATCTGGGGGGTGTGGGACAGCTATGTATTTCGCTACCTGGCCGAGCGTCTCAAGCAGCCGCAGGCTGAGCCGCTCTTTGTGTTTGTGCTCACCGCCACCAACCATCCCCCCTACGACCTGCCACCTGATTACCAGCCAGTCCCACGCGACAAGACACTGTGGGGTGGTGAGCGTAACTCGCAAGACCTGTGGCCCAACCTCGATACCTGGCATTACGCCACCGACCAGCTGGGCGGCCTGGTGCAGCAAGTGCAGGGCAGTGCACTGCGCAACAGCACGGTGATTGCCGCCACGGGTGATCACAATGTGCGCAGCTTTGGTTTGTATGCGACGCCCGAGCGGCGGCACCTGGCTCACCAGGTGCCTTTTGTCATTTGGGCTCCCGGGCTGGACTGCGGGACTCGGCGCCACTTGCCAGCCAGCCATAGCGACATGTTGCCAACACTGTTACCCCTGTTGGGACTCAACCGAGGCTATGTGCAAAGCGGGCGCGATTTGCTGGCCAAACCTGCAAACGCCAGCGATTCCTTGCCCGATATCAGCCTCAGCTATTACGGCGAGGCGCGTAGCCAGAAAGGCAGCTGGAAGTTGGGTGACCCCAACTCCTTCATGTGTTCGCCGCCGCGAGTGGGAGGCGATTGCCGTTTTGATGCCGAGCTGGACGCCCGGGCGCGCGCCAGGATCGGCCTGCTGGACTGGAATGTGCGCGCCACCTTGCGTTGAAAATCCACAAATTCGCATTCAACCTCCACAACTGCGAAAATTGCCACCATGACCAAATCCCTGGATGATCTCTTTGCACATAACCGGGCCTGGGCGGCGCAAATGGAGCGTGAGCGGCCAGGCTTTTTCACCAACCTGAAATCCCAGCAGCAGCCCAAATACATGTGGATTGGCTGTTCCGACAGCCGGGTGCCTGCCAATCAGATCACCGGACTGGAGCCCGGTGAGGTGTTTGTGCATCGCAATGTGGCCAATGTGGTGGTGCACTCAGACCTCAATGCCCTATCCACGGTGCAGTTTGCTGTGGAGCGGCTCAAGGTCTCGCATGTGATGGTGGTCGGCCACTATGGCTGCTCCGGCGTGCTGGCTGCGCTGGAGGGCGCGCGCATTGGCCTGGCCGATAACTGGCTGCGCCACATCCAGGATGTGCGCGACCGCCATCGTGTCTTGCTCGAGGGCATTGCCGAGCAGGCCCGACATGAAGTCCTGGTGGAACTCAATGTGATTGAGCAGGTGGCCAATGTGGCCCAGAGCACCGTGCTGCAAGACGCCTGGAGTCGTGGCCAGGAGGTCACCCTGCATGGCTGGGTCTATGGTGTGCACGATGGTCTGTTGCAGGACCTGCAGATGAATGTTGACACGCCCGATACGCTCGAGCAGCTTTACCGCGAGGCGGTGGCGCGGGTGGCCAGTCAGCCGCGTGGCTAGGGGCTGGGGACATGATGTTCCCCCAGCGCCTGGACTCCACCATTGCCTACGATATTGCCAAGGCCATGATGGATGGCTTCAACCGCCATTACCAACTCTTTCGTACCGAATCGTCACTGGCCAAGCTTCGCTTTGAGGAGGCCGACTGGCAGGGCCAGCAGCAGGCCCAGCGTGATCGTATCGAGTTTTACGAACTTCGCGTCAAGGAATGCGTTACCCGGCTGGAAAAGGAGTATCGCGCCGAGCAGCAGGCCATGGATATCTGGCAACAGGTCAAGCTGCACTACATCGGCCTGCTGGTCAACCATCATCAGCCTGAATTGGCCGAGACATTCTTCAATTCGGTGACCTGCAGCATCTTGCACCGCACCTATTTCCATAACGATTTCATTTTTTTGCGGCCTGCGGTCAGCACCGAGTACATTGAGAATGACGAGCCGGAGGCCACCCCAACCTATAGGGCTTATTACCCCACCCGGGAAAACCTGACTGAGACCCTGGAGCTGATTGTTCGCAACTTTCAGATCCAGCGAGAGTTCGAAGACCTGCCACGCGATGTGCGATCGGTGATCCAGGCAATGAGCGCGGCTCTGATCGAGGTCAAGTTGCGCACCAATTTTCAGATCCGGGTGCTGTCCAGCCTGTTTTTTCGCAACAAGGCCGCTTATGTGGTGGGCAAGGTGATCAACGGATATGTCGAGGTTCCGTTTGCCCTGCCTATTCTGCATAACAAGCGTCATCAACTGATCATCGATACCGCTCTGTTTGGCAGTGATGATCTGCTCATCCTGTTCAGCTTTGCCCGTGCCTACTTCATGGTCGACATGGAGGTGCCATCCGCTTATGTGCAGTTCCTGCGCAGCATGATGCCCACAAAACCGCGTGCTGAGATTTATAACGCGCTGGGCCTGGCCAAACAGGGCAAGAACCTGTTCTACCGGGATTTTCTCCATCACCTCAAGCACTCCAGCGATAAATTTCGAATCGCTCCCGGCATCAAGGGCATGGTGATGCTGGTGTTTGACCTGCCCTCCTTCCCCTATGTCTTCAAGCTGATCAAGGATTGGTACCCGCCGCCCAAGGACACCACCCGCGACAAGATCAAAAGCAAATACCGATTGGTCAAGCAACATGACCGGGTGGGGCGCATGGCTGAGACGCTCGAATATCGCCTGGTGGCCTTCCCGCTGGAGCGTTTCGAGCCGGAGCTGATTGCCGAAATCAAGAAGTTTGCTCCCAGCCAGTTGGAGATCAGCGACCGCGACGATGACGGGCAGACCGAGCTGATCATCAAGCATCTCTATATTGAGCGGCGCATGGTGCCACTCAATATCTACCTGAAAGAGGCATTCGAGGCAGGCGCCACCGATCCGGACAACCATAGCGATTCGGCGGTGCATGCGCGCGAACAGGTTGAACACGCAGTCATCGAATATGGCAATGCAATCAAGGACCTGGTCGCGGCCAATATTTTTCCTGGCGATATGCAATGGAAGAACTTCGGCATGACCGATTACGGCAAAGTGGTTTTTTACGACTATGACGAAATCGAATACCTGAGTGACTGCAATTTCCGAGGCGTTCCCAAGCCGCCCGAGGGCCAAGAAGAAAAATCGGGTGAAGTCTGGTTCGATGTCGGGCCACGCGATGTGTTCCCCGAGACTTTTGGCCCCTACCTGCTGGGCAATCCCCTGGTGCGCCAGGTCTTCCTGCAGCACCATGCCGATCTGTTGTCACCGGCGTTCTGGCTCAAGTACCAACAGCGGATACAGGATGGCCAGGTGATCGACATCTACCCCTACGAGCGTAGCCGTCGCTTTTCCCGCTTGCGCGCTGCAGCCTAGCGCGCGGCCCTCGGTTTGGTCAGTAATTCAGGAGGGCTGGATAGCCAGACGTCCGCCTGCATCGCTCAGGGTCTTGGCCAGTAGTGCGCTCATGGCATACACCGCTTCGATGGTGGGGGTGGGGGTGTTGGTGATGCGGCCGAGCTCGACCACGCTGCCCACCAGGGCCTGCAGTTCCAGCGCGCGCCCGTGTTCAACATCCACCAGCATCGAGGTCTTGTGCGCGCCCACGCTTTCGGCGCCTGAGATGCGCTGTTCCAGAGAAATCTTGAACTCCACACCCAGTTTTTCACCCACGCGTTGGGCCTCGGTCATCATGCGGGCGGCCAGCTCGCGGGTGAGGGGAAAACGGCAAATGTCTTCCAGCGTGGCGTGGGTGAGCGCGCTGATCGGGTTGAAGCTGAGATTGCCCCAGAGCTTGACCCAGATCTCGGAGCGGATATCGCGTGACACCGGCGCTTTGAAACCTGCGGCCATGAGGGACTTGGCCAGGGCCTCAATGCGGGGTGTGCGCTGGCCATCGAGTTCGCCCAGGGTGAAGCGGTTGCCTTCGATCAGCTTGACCACACCCGGCTCGACCAGCTCGGCCGCCGGATAGACGATGCTGCCAATGAGGCGCTCGGTCTCGATGCCAGCGGCCAGCACCCCATCGGGGTCTAAGCTGGCGAGTACTTGCCCCTCGAATGCGCCACCAATCTTCTGAAAGTACCACCAGGGGATACCGTTGATCAGGGTGACCACCAGGGTGTCGGGTCCGAAC
>JAFMJA010000213.1 GCA_017853735.1 Burkholderiaceae bacterium
AGCGTCAGTCACCGGGTTGTTTTTCTGGTACGAAGCAAATAGCTCTCGGATCAGGATGGCCTGACGGGTCAGTTCCATCTGGGATTTGAAGTCTTCGGTGGCATCCAGTCCAAGCCGCTTGGCTTCCTGCATGAACAGCTCCCGCGCTATCACTTCTTCCTTGAGTTGCCCCATCATTTCAGGCGAAACAGGCCGTCCGGAACGAGCCAGTTGCTGCGCCAGCGCATCGACGCGAGACATTGGTACAGGCTTGCCATTGACTATGGCCACATTTTGGGCAACAGCTGGCAGGCACAGGGCAAGCGAAAGAGAAGTGGCCGCCATGGCCGAATAGATTTTTGCTTTCATCATGGATCCTAGATCAGGTAAAAAAAGGCGCGCACGCATTCACACGATTTCAATGGCGATTGCGTGCACGCCCTGGTCGATAAACTCTTGCAGCGCATCATACACAAGGCGGTGGCGCGCCACCCTGGATTGGCCAGTAAAAAGAGGCGAAGCGATTCGGACCCTGAAATGCGTGCCCATGCCTGTGCTGTTGGCGCCAGCATGGCCGGCATGCTGGTAGCTTTCGTCAATGACATAGAGTGAGCTTGCCTTCAGTTGCTCTTGCAGCCGCAAGCGCATATGCTCAGCCAATGAGGACTCGTTGACACTCATGGCAGCTTGTTTTCCTCTGTTTTAAGGTGGCGGGCAATGTAAAAACCCTGGCCAATGATAAAGATCAGTGGGAAAACATAACCCCAGAGCTTGAAATTAACCCAGGTTTCGGTGCTGAAGAAAGCGGCCACATAGGCGTTGACAGCCGACATGAAAAAACAATAGGCAATCCAGGCCAGGTTCAGCTGATTCCAGACCGATGCAGGCAGTTCCAGTTGGCTTCCCAGCAGCAGGTGCAAGATGTTCTTGCGCATGCCCCACAGGGCCACCGCCAGTGCGATGCCCATGGCCGCGTAAAGAACGGTTGGTTTCCATTTGATGAAACGATCATCGTGCAGTAAAAGGGTCAGCGCGCCGAACAACAAAATCAGGATCAGGGTGATCTTGTGCATCAGCTGCAGCTTGCGGTCGATCCAGAAAATCAGTCCCATCTGCAGCACAGTGGCGGCCATCAAAACGGCAGTGGCGACATAGATGTCTTGCAGTTTGTAAGCCGCAAAAAACAACAGGATGGGAAAGAAGTCGATCAATAGTTTCATACAAGGGGGCTAACAGCAAGCGGCAAAAAAATTCAGCTTTTGTGTTCCAGCGCGGCCGAATTCATGCAGTAGCGCAGGCCAGTGGGCATGGGCCCATCGTCAAATACATGGCCCAGATGGGCGCCGCAATTGGCACAGACAGTTTCAGTACGCACCATGCCATGGCTGATGTCGCGCTTCTCTGCAATTGCCTGGGGCGAGGCTGCCTGGTAAAAACTGGGCCAGCCACAGCCCGCATTGAACTTGGTGCTGGAGTGGAACAGCAAGGCGCCACAGCAAATGCAGTGGTAGTTTCCTTCGCGCCAGAAATCCGCATAGCGACCCGTGAAGGGGCGTTCGGTAGCTGCGTGCCGGGTGACCTGATAGGCCATGGGCTCGGCATGCTTGTCTTGCAGCAGTTGCTGCCATTGGGCGGGTGTTTTATCGATCATGGTGCATGGTTCATGTGTCAGGAAGAGCAGCTGATGGCGATCGAGGCAGCCCAGTCGGGCGGAAGACCAGCCAGGCTGTCATGCTCCAGGTGCTCATCAAAAGGATTTTCCAGCAAGCCAAGCAAGGTCTGGACACCAGAGTAATCGTGATCGCGGGCCTGACGAATCGCCATTTCACCCAGGTGATTGCGCAGGACAAACTTTGGATTGGTCCTGAGCATGGACTGGCTGACCAGGGAGCTGTCTTCCACTGAAAGTCGATGCTGATACTGAACCAGCCAGGTGTTGATAGCGTTCTGATCGACGAACAGCGCGCTCAGCGGGCCTGCTTTTCCGTCAGCTGCAAAATGACTCAAGCTGCGCCAGAAAATCGGGTAGTCGGTGTGCTCTCGTGCGAGTAATTGCAGAAGCTGATCAATCAGATCTGTGTCCTTGGCCTGTTCGCAGGCAAACCCCAATTTGGCACGGTAGGTAGCCAGCAATTCATCGCTGAAGGCCTGCTGAAAAGCGGCCAGGGCAGCCAGGGCCAGATCCTGGTCCTCGATCAGGGGCAGCAGCGCCCGGGCCAGGCAGTGAAGGTTCCAGTAGGCCACGCCAGGCTGTCGCTTGTAGGCGTAGCGGCCATGCGGGTCTGAGTGGTTGCAAATATGGTCTGGGTCATATCCATCAAGGAATTGAAAGGGCCCATAGTCCAGCGTCAACCCCAGAATGCTCATGTTGTCAGTGTTCATGACACCATGGCAAAAGCCGGCAGCCTGCCATTTGGCCATTAATCGGGCAGTTCGCTGAGCAACCTGCTCGAGCAGGGCGACATAGGGCTGCGAGGTTTCCAGGCACCCCGGGTAGTAGCGTTCAATGACAAAGTCGGCCAGTTGGCGCAGCTGTGGCAGCTGCCCGGTGCTGGCAAAGTGTTCGAAATGGCCAAAACGGATAAAGCTCGGGGCAACCCGGGTCACCACCGCTGCGGTTTCAATGCTTTCACGGAGCACCCTGTCTTCAGAACCAGTCACGCAAAACGCCCGGGTGCTCGGAATGCCCAAAGCATGCATGGCCTCGCTGCACAGAAATTCCCGAATGCTGGAGCGCAAGACAGCTCGTCCGTCACCCATGCGGGAATAGGGTGTCAGGCCGCTGCCTTTGAGCTGGATTTCCCAGCCACTGGAGGTCTCACCCAGCAAGATGGCTCGGCCATCGCCCAATTGACCGGCCCAGACGCCAAATTGATGACCGCTGTAGACGCTGGCCAGGGGCTGGCTGCCAGGGAGCAAGCTATTGCCAGAGAGCGCGTCCAGCAGGGCGTCAGCCTCTGGGGCAAATGCATCCAGGCCAAGCAGATCGCCCACCGCTTGGCATCTTCCAACCCAATACGGTTGCCCCAGGGGCTGGGGCAATTGCCGGGTGTAGAAATCTGGACCCAGGGACGCAAACCCATCCTGCCAGTGCAGGTTGCTGGTAAGAGAAGCCGGATTCAGGTCAGGTTCACAGGTGATGGACATTGGCGCATTTTCCCCCAAGCCGGGAGTGCCTACAGTCTCAACGGCTAATTTCAGTCTGATCAGGTCCTGATTGGGCGATACTTGAACGCCTGTGACCGACCTTGAAAAGGAGTACCTGATGTTAGGCTTGATGCAGGACCAGCCGCTGTTGATCTCCTCCCTGCTTGCGCATGCGCAGAGGCATCATGGCGACACCGAAATTGTTTCCCGGCGGGTGGAGGGTGATATCCACCGTTATACCTACAGGGATCTGGCTGACCGATCGCAAGGCGTGGCCCAAGCCTTGGACCACATGGGCCTGGCTTTCAGCGACCGGGTGGCGACCCTGGCCTGGAATGGGTACCGCCATCTGGAACTTTACTTTGGTGTGAGCGGCTCGGGCCGGGTGCTGCACACCATCAACCCGCGACTGCACCCGGATCAAATCGCCTGGATTGCCAACCACGCGCAAGATCAGGTGCTTTGCTTTGAACTCAGCTTTCTTCCGATCATTCAGGCTGTCCAACCGCACTGCAAAACCGTCAAACATTGGGTTGCCCTGTGTGCGCCCGAGCAATTGCCGGCTGACTGTGCCATTCCCAACCTGTTGAGCTATGAGTCCTGGATTGCGGGGCATTCTGAGCGCTACCAATGGCCAGTATTTGATGAAAAATCGGCTTCCAGCATGTGCTACACCAGTGGCACCACGGGGAACCCCAAGGCTGCCTTGTACAGCCACCGCTCCACCATATTGCACGCCTACGCGGCAGCCTTGCCGGATGTGATGGCATTGAGTGCGCGGGATTCGGTGTTGCCAGTGGTGCCGATGTTTCACGTCAATGCCTGGGGCATCCCTTATTCGGCGGCCTTGACGGGCTGCAAACTGGTATTGCCAGGCCCTGCGCTGGATGGCAAATCGATTTATGAACTGATCGAGGCCGAGCAGGTCACTTATGCTGCGGGCGTGCCAACTATCTGGCAAATGCTTCTGGGTCATATGCGCCCACTTGGTCTGAAGTTCACCAGTTTGAACCGAACGGTCATCGGAGGTTCAGCCTGTCCGCCTGCCATGATCAATGCTTTCAGGGATGACTATGGGGTGGAGGTCCTGCATGCCTGGGGAATGACTGAAATGAGCCCCCTGGGAACGCTCTGCACTTTGAAAAACAGGCACCTGAAACTCCCGGTGGCAGAGCAATTGAAAATTCGCCTCAAACCGGGCCGTGCCATCTATGGGGTGGACATGAAGATTGTGGATAGCCAGGGCAGGGATTTGCCCTGGGATGGCAAGAGTTTTGGTGATCTGCTGGTGCGTGGTCCTTGGATATTGAAAGAATATTTCAAGGGCGAAGGAGGCGATCCGCTGGTGCAAGGCTGGTTTCCGACCGGCGATGTGGCCACCATTGACGCGGATGGCTATATGCAGATCACCGACCGTAGCAAGGATGTGATCAAGTCCGGGGGAGAGTGGATCAGTTCCATCGATGTGGAAAACATTGCCATGGCGCATCCAGCGGTGGCCATGGCAGCCTGCATCGGGGTGGCTCATCCTAAATGGGATGAGCGGCCGGTGGTGGTGGTGGTCAAGCGGCCCGGCTTGGAATTGACCCGTGAAGAACTCTTGGCCAGTTATGAGGGGAAAATCGCCAAGTGGCAAATTCCTGACGATGTGATTTTCACCGAGAGCATACCGTTGGGCGCTACCGGCAAGATGCAGAAAATGAAACTTCGCGAGCAGTTGGCTGACTACCGGCTGCCCAGCCAGTAAGTACGACATGAAATACTGCTTGCCGGCATTCGTTATTTCCGGTTTCTAGGGATGGTGTTCAAAACTCCCGCCATGCGCGTTCGAGTCCAAAAACGGGA
>JAFMJA010000214.1 GCA_017853735.1 Burkholderiaceae bacterium
CCGCGAGGGTGGCCGCACCGTGGGCGCCGGCGTGGTGGCCAAGATCATCGAGTAAGGCTGGGTTTGGGCTGACCTGTCAAGGTCAGCCAGGCCGCGAGGAATGGAATAGGGGTATAGCTCAACTGGCAGAGCGTCGGTCTCCAAAACCGAAGGTTGGGGGTTCGATTCCCTCTGCCCCTGCCACCTGAATAGTTCGGGGGCTGGCGCAAGGCACTGCTGATACAAGCGGGATTGCCCATCGGAATGCATGCGAGGCGTTTGCAAGGCGAACGCAAAACTGGAAAGAAATGGCAACGTCTCAACAAGTGGAAACGATCGGCAGCGGGGCTGACAAAGTCAAGCTGGCGGTGGCCGTCGTGCTGCTGCTGGCAGGGCTGGCGGCGTACTACATGCTGGGCAAGCAGGGTGCGTTGGCCCAATGGGCGGGCCTGCTGGCCGGCGTGGTGGTGGCGGTGGCTGTGTTTGCGACCGCGGAGCCCGGACGCCAGCTGATCGCGTTTGGGCGCGACGCATGGCGCGAAATAGGCAAGGTGGTGTGGCCCGCACGCTCAGAGGCCATCCAGATGACTGCCTATGTGTTTGGCTTTGTTGTGCTGATGGCGCTCTTTCTCTGGCTGACCGACAAGACGCTGGAGTGGGTGTTTTATGACTTGATTCTGGGGTGGAAAAAGTGATGACTGACGTTGTGGACAGTTCCGCTGAGTTGCCAGCCCAGGCCAGGCACCCGGACATGCACTGGTATGTGGTTCATGCCTATTCAGGCATGGAAAAAGCGGTCGAGCGAAATATCATCGAACGCATCCAGCGCGCCGGCATGCAGGACAAGTTTGGCCGCATCCTGGTGCCCATGGAAGAGGTGGTCGAGATCAAGAACGGCCAGAAACGCACCACCGAGCGCAAGTTTTTCCCGGGCTATGTGCTGGTCGAAATGATCATGGACGACGACACCTGGCATCTGGTCAAGCACACCAATAAGGTGACCGGTTTCGTGGGGGGCGCCAAGAACCGGCCGGCGCCGATCTCCGAAGAGGAGGTCATGAAGATCGTCAACCAGATGCGCGAAGGCTCTGACAAGCCGCGCCACAAGGTGGAGTTTGTGGTGGGCGAATTGGTCCGGGTCAAGGACGGCCCTTTCACCGATTTCAATGGCTCGGTGGAAGAGGTCAACTACGAAAAGAGCAAGATGCGTGTGGCAGTGACCATTTTTGGCCGCTCCACGCCGGTGGAGCTGGAGTTCTCACAGGTCGAGAAGACGTGACGCCTGGCTACAGGTCACTCGCCTGAGGCGATCTGCCCTGTGCCGGCCGAGCTACTGGCTTGTATTGGTTGAAAAGTTTTGTTTTGCGCTTTACGACTCGGCGCAAGCAGCAGGATTGAAGTGAGTCGCTAACCCCGGGGAGCTGCGGCCGTTGGCCAAGGCGTTTGGACCCGCAAGGAGAAAAGCATGGCGAAGAAAATCGTCGGTTTTGTCAAGCTGCAAGTGCCAGCTGGTAAAGCCAATCCGTCGCCGCCCATCGGCCCCGCCCTGGGCCAGCGCGGCTTGAACATCATGGAGTTCTGCAAGGCCTTCAACGCCCAGACTCAGGGCGTGGAGCCCGGTCTGCCGCTGCCGGTGGTGATCACCGCCTTTGCAGACAAGAGCTTTACCTTCATCATCAAGACGCCTCCGGCGACCACCCTGATCAAGAAAGCGATCAAGCTGGACAAGGGCTCGAGCAAGCCCCATACCGACAAGGTGGGCAAGATCACCCGGGCGCAGCTCGAGGAAATTGCCAAGACCAAGATGAAGGACATGACGGCCGCCGATCTGGATGCCGCTGTGCGTACCATCGCTGGTTCTGCCCGTTCCATGGGCGTGAATGTGGAGGGCGTGTAAATGGCCAAGCTCAGCAAAAAAGCAAAAGCCCTGCAAGGCAAGGTTGACAGCGACAAGCTCTACCCCTTGTCCGATGCGCTCAAGATTGTCAAGGAATGCGCCACTGCCAAATTTGATGAATCCATCGATGTCGCAGTGCAGTTGGGCATTGATGCCAAGAAATCTGACCAGGTGGTGCGTGGCGCTGTCGTCCTGCCGCATGGCACTGGCAAAACCAAGCGTGTGGCGGTGTTTGCCCAAGGCGCCAAGGCTGAAGAAGCCAAGGCTGCGGGCGCCGATGTGGTTGGCATGGACGACCTGGCTGCCCGCGTGAAGGCCGGTGATATGCCCTTTGATGTGGTGATTGCCGCACCGGATGCGATGCGGGTGGTGGGTACCCTGGGTCAGGTGCTGGGCCCGCGTGGCCTGATGCCCAACCCCAAGGTGGGCACGGTGACCCCCGATGTGGCCACAGCCGTCAAGAACGCCAAGGCAGGCCAGGTGCAATTTCGCGTGGACAAAGCCGGCATTGTGCACAGCACGATCGGCCGTCGTTCATTTGACACCGACAAGCTGCAGGGCAACCTGGCAGCTCTGGTGGAGGCCCTGAACAAAGCCAAGCCAGCCACCAGCAAGGGAATCTTTTTACGCAAAGTGGCGGTTTCGTCGACCATGGGTGTGGGTGTTCGTGTGGACACCCTGACCATCGCGGCGTAATCGCAAAGGATTGGGGTGCCCCGCAAGGGCGCCTCAGTGGTGGGCTGCAAAGGTTGAAAAGCTAATGCAGGCCATCCAAGACCGTTGGCGCGCAGGCCGGCTGCGCTTAATACAGACAGCCAACGCAGATGGCGAACCCGCTGCAGATGGAACAAGTTTCCTCATCAGTTGGTCGCTGCAATGAAGGCGTGCTTGAGGGCCCAGCCCAGGAGCACATTTAACAGGAGAAGACCTTGAGTCTGAATCGCAGTGAGAAAGAAGCGGTCATCACCGAAGTGACCGACCTCGCCGCAAAAGCTCAAACGCTCGTGATGGCGGAATACCGCGGCATCACGGTCGCTGACATGATCCGCCTGCGCGCCACCGCCCGCAGCAGCGGCGTGAGCCTGAGTGTGTTGAAAAACACCCTGGCCCGTCGTGCTGTGACGGGTTCCGCGTTTGAGGTCGTGGCCGACCAGATGACCGGGCCGTTGATCTATGGGTTCTCCGTCGACGCCGTGGCTGCTGCGAAAGTGGTGGCCGATTTCGCGAAATCCAATGACAAATTGGTGATTCGTGGCGGTGCTTTCGCCGGAAAGGCTCTGGACGTTCATGGCGTGAAACAGCTGGCAAACATTCCCTCCAAGGAAGTGCTGCTGGCCCAGCTTTGTGGCTTGCTCATGTCGCCAATCTCCCGCACCGCTGTGGTGCTGGGCGCACTGGCGGCAAAGAAAGGCGAAACGGCCGCTGCCTGAGCGGGTCGTGGCCAGCTAACCAACTTTTGGAATTTAAAGGAAATCAAAATGGCATTCGATAAAGATTCATTTCTGACCGCACTCGACAGCATGACGGTCATGGAGCTCAACGACCTGGTGAAAGCCATCGAAGAGAAGTTCGGCGTCAGCGCTGCTGCCATGGCAGCCCCGGCGGCTGCCGGTGGCGGCGGTGCAGCTCCTGCTGCCGAAGAGAAGACCGATTTCAACCTGGTCCTGACCGAGACTGGCGCCAACAAGGTGTCTGTCATCAAGGCCGTGCGTGAGATCACCGGCCTGGGCTTGAAAGAAGCCAAGGACCTGGTGGATGGCGCGCCCAAGACCGTCAAGGAAGCCATGCCCAAGGCAGACGCTGAGGCTGCCAAGAAGAAGCTGGAAGAAGCCGGCGCCAAGGCCGAACTCAAGTAATTCGACCTTGCTGGAAGGCTGGGGTGCCTGTCTGGGCCCCCAGCCTTTGGTGCTTACAGAGCGCACCCAAAAACCGGCTTTCCCCGGTTTTCCCGTTGGCCAGATGCCGCGGGAAAACAAGCCAAGACGGTTTCTGAGTGCCTTCTGACCCGACTGCAGAAGACGCCTTGGTTCGGGCCGCGTGCAATGCGCGGCCGTCCGCCAGTGGTTGGTAGCGGCCAACCGCCAAGCCTGCCGGTTTTATCCGGCGCGCCAGTCGCCAAAGACCTCATAGCCCGGAGATCTCATGGCTTACTCATATACGGAACGCAAGCGGATTCGAAAAAGTTTTGGCAGCCGCGACAGCGTACTAGAAATTCCCTACCTCTTGCAGATGCAGAAGGACGCCTATACCGCGTTCCTGCAGGCAGACGTTGCGCCGACCAAGCGCAGTAACGAAGGGCTGCAATCGGCCTTCCAGTCGGCTTTCCCGATCGTCTCGCACAACGGTTTTGTCGAGATGAAATTCAGCGAGTACAACCTGGCAAAACCCGCCTTCGATGTGCGTGAGTGCCAGACTCGCGGCCTGACCTACTCCTCGGCCGTGCGCGCCCGCGTGCAACTCATCATTTACGACCGCGAGTCCTCCACCTCGCAGAACAAGGTGGTCAAGGAAGTCAAGGAGCAGGAGGTCTACATGGGCGAGGTGCCCCTGATGACCGACAAGGGCTCTTTCATCATCAATGGCACCGAGCGTGTCATCGTGTCGCAGTTGCATCGCTCGCCCGGAGTTTTCTTCGAGCATGACAAGGGCAAAACCCATAGCTCGGGCAAACTGCTGTTTTCCGCGCGCATCATCCCCTACCGTGGTTCCTGGCTCGACTTCGAGTTTGACCCCAAAGACCTGCTTTATTTCCGTGTTGACCGCCGCCGCAAGATGCCGGTCACCATACTGCTCAAGGCCATCGGCCTGAACCCGGAGTCGATCCTCGCCAATTTCTTCGTGAACGACAACCTCCGCCTGATGGACAGCGGCGCGCAGATGGAGTTTGTGGCCGAGCGCCTGCGCGGCGAAGTGGCCCGCTTTGACATCACCGACAAGTCGGGCAAGGTCATCGTCGCCAAGGACAAGCGCGTCACCGTGCGCCACACCCGTGAGCTGGAGCAGTCTGGCACCACGCACATCAGCGTGCCCGAAGACTTCCTGATCGGCCGCGTGGTGGCCCGTGCCATCGTCGAGCCTGACACCGGCG
>JAFMJA010000215.1 GCA_017853735.1 Burkholderiaceae bacterium
ACGCCGAGTTCCTGTTCAGCGCCTTTGGCGCGCATGAGCAGCAGGCGCAACACCTGATGACGCAGGCACTGGCGCTACCTGCCTACGAGCAGGTGCTCAAGGCCGCCCACACCTTCAACCTGCTGGATGCACGCGGCGCGATTTCGGTGACCGAGCGGGCCGCCTATATCGGTCGCATCCGCAACCTGGCCCGTGCGGTGGCGCAAAGCTACTACGACAGCCGCGAGCGCCTGGGATTTCCGATGGCACCGCGTGAATGGGTGGAGCAGATCGAGAAAAAAGTAGCCTGACCCAGCAACAGCAAGCGCGGTCCTCACTGAACAAGACCTCTATGACCACCAACAATCTTCTCGTCGAACTCTTTGTTGAAGAGCTGCCGCCCAAGGCGCTGAAAAAATTGGGTGAGGCTTTTGCGACCGAGCTCTTTGAACAGCTCAAAGCCCAAGGCCTGCTGGAAGCGGGCTCCGCCCTGAGGTCTTACGCCAGCCCGCGTCGTCTGGCCGCACATATCAGCCAGGTGCTGCTCAAGGCGGCCGACAAGCCGGTGCAGCAAAAACTGATGCCGGTGTCAGTGGGGCTGGATGCACAGGGCCAGGCCACCCCCGCCCTGCTGAAAAAACTGGGTGCCTTAGGCGCTGACCTGAGCGACCCCGCCGCCGCAGTGGCCGCGCTCAAGCGCGCACCCGACGGCAAAACAGAGGCCCTGTTCTACGACAGCCTGCTCACCGGATCTACCCTTCATCTGGGCCTGCAAAAGGCGCTGGACGAAGCGATTGCCAAGCTGCCCATCCCCAAGCTGATGAGCTACCAGCTGGAGAGCGATTGCGAGCTGCCGGGCTGGAGTAGTGTGCATTTTGTGCGCCCGGCCCATGGCCTGGTGGCGCTGCATGGCAGCGTGGTGGTGCCAGTCAGAGCGCTGGGCCTGACGGCTGGCAACACTACCCAGGGCCATCGCTTTGAAGCCAGCACGCCGGTGCTGCGCCTGGACCATGCAGACAGCTACGCCGGTGTCCTGCGAGAGCAGGGTGCGGTCATTGCTTCCTTTGCCGAGCGGCGCGCCGAGATCGAGCGCCAGCTGGCTGTGGCGGCAAAGCAGCTGGGCGGTGGCATGCGGCCGATTGAGGACGAGGCCCTGCTCGAAGAGGTCACCGCCCTGGTCGAGCGACCCAAGGTGCTGGTCTGCCAGTTCGAGAAAGAGTTTCTCGAAGTGCCGCAGGAGTGTCTGATCCTGACCATGAAGGCCAACCAGAAATATTTCCCGCTGCTCGATGCTGCGGGCAAGTTGAGCAACCAGTTTTTGGTGGTCAGCAATATCGCACCAGCCGATCCCAGTGCAGTCGTTGGCGGCAATGAGCGGGTGGTGCGCCCACGCCTGGCCGATGCCAAGTTTTTCTTTGACCAGGACCGCAAGAAAAAACTGGCCGATCGCCTGCCGGGTCTGGCCAAGGTGGTCTATCACCACAAGCTGGGCAGCCAGGGCGAGCGCAGCCAGCGGGTGCAGGCGATTGCGCATGCCATCGTCAATCAACTGCGCATGGCCACTGTGCCCTTCACGGTGGAGGCCAAGGACGAGTTCGATGTGCTCGACAGCAAGGCGCAGCAGGCCGCGTTGCTGGCCAAGGCCGACCTGCTTACCGATATGGTGGGCGAATTTCCCGAGCTGCAGGGCATCATGGGCGGGTATTACGCCCGCCACGAGGGTTTGCGCGACGGGGTGGCGATTGCCATCGAAGACCACTACAAGCCGCGCTTTGCTGGCGATGCACTGCCGCGCAACCACACTGGCACGGTGGTGGCCCTGGCCGACAAACTCGAGACCCTGGTGGGGCTGTTTGGCGTGGGGCAGCTGCCCACCGGCGACAAGGACCCGTTCGCCCTGCGCCGCCACGCGCTGGGCGTGATCCGCATCCTGATTGAAAAAAACCTGCCGCTCGATCTACCGGCCTTGCTCGATGCGGCGGTCGCAGTGTTCGCCGACCTGATCTCCAATCCGGGTGAGGCGCTCAAGTCATTCATTCACGACCGGCTTGCAGTCAGCCTGCGCGAGCAGGGCTTTAGCGCGCAGGAGGTCGATGCGGTGCTGGCTCTGGCCCCCGAGCGCCTGGGCGAGGTGCCGCGTCGCCTGGAGGCTGTGCATGCCTTTGCCGTCCTGCCCGAGGCACAGGCGCTGGCGGCAGCCAACAAGCGGATCGCCAACATTCTGAAGAAGGCCGGCGAAGTGGACGCCCATGTGAATGAGCAGCTGCTGCACGAGGCAGCTGAAAAAGCGCTGATGGCAGCGCTGCAAAGTGTGGTGCCCCAGGCCAATAGCCTGTTTGAGGCGCACGACTACACCGCCGCCCTCAAGACCCTGGCCAGCCTGCGCGCTCCGGTGGACGCCTTCTTTGATGATGTGATGGTCAATGCCGAACAGGAGGACTTGCGCCTCAACCGTCAGGGCCTGCTCAAGCAACTGCATGGCGCGATGAACCGGGTGGCCGACCTGTCACGGCTGGCAGCGCCATGAAATTGCACTGTGCGCGCCGGCTGTTGCGGGCAGCCCCTCAGAACGCCAAGCTGCAACGCCAGCCCGAGCACCAGCGCCAGTGGGCAAATCCTGATGGTTGTGGAGCCCGGACATGAAGCTGGTCATCCTCGACCGTGACGGCACCATCAACCACGACCGCGACGATTACATCAAGTCTGCCGCCGAGTGGCTGCCCCTGCCCGGTGCGCTGGAGGCGATTGCGCGACTGAACCATGCGGGCTGGCATGTGGTGGTGGCCTCCAACCAGTCGGGCCTGGGCCGTGGCCTGTTCGATGTGGCCACGCTCAACGCCATGCACGCCAAGATGCACAAGATGCTGGCAGCTGTGGGCGGCCGGGTGGAGGCGATTTTCTTTTGCCCGCACGCGCCCGATCAGGCCTGCGAGTGCCGCAAGCCCCGGCCAGGCCTGTTTCGCCAGATTGGCGAGCGCTATGGCATCCAGCTCAAAGGTGTGCCGGTGGTGGGCGACAGCGCACGCGACCTGATTGCCGGCGCCGAAGTAGGCTGCGAGCCGCACCTGGTGCTGACCGGCAAGGCCGAGGCATTGCGTTGCCAGCCATTGCCCGACAACTTTCCCGCAGCCACCCGGGTTCACGACAGTCTGATGGCATTTGCCGAGCATCTGATCCTGCGCGACGGCTCGGCATGAGAGGCTTGCGTTCGCTGTTGCACCTCATGTGGATGGGCGTCACCGTGGTGCCCTGGGCAATTTTTCTCTTGCTGGTGTCCCTGTTCGTGCGTGGCGATCGCCTCTACTGGATTGCGGCCGCTTGGCTGCGGGTGGCGGTGTGGGGGGCGCGCTGGATCCTGGGCATTCAGGTGCGGGTGCATGGCTACGACCATCTTCCGCTGGGACAGCGCAGTGCGGCGATCCTGCTGGTCAAGCATCAGTCCACCTTCGAAACCCTGCTCATGCCGGCGCTGATGCCGCACCCGCTGGCCTATGTATTCAAGCGCGAGTTGCTGCGCATCCCATTTTTTGGCTGGGCCATGGGCCGGCTGGACATGATCCATATCGACCGCGCGCAAGGGGCGCGAGCTTTTGCCAAGGTGGTGGAGCAGGGCCGGCAACTGCTGGCGCGCGGCGTCTGGGTGATCATGTTTCCCGAGGGCACCCGCATCCCGCGCGGACAGCAGGGCACTTACAAGAGTGGTGGCACCCGGCTGGCGATTGCCACCGGCGCGCCGGTGATCCCGATTGCGGTCACCTCGGCCAAGTGCTGGCCCAGGCGCGCCCTGCTGAAGTCGCCCGGCGTGGTGGAGGTGTCGATCGGCGCGCCCATTCCGACCGAGGGGCGAGAGGCGCAGGAGTTGATGCAGCAGGTGGAACGCTGGATCGAGGGCGAGATGCGCCGGCTGGACCCCCAGGCCTATGCATCCTGAAGCCTGTACCACTTGAGCGGCATGCGCCTGGCCGTGAGTCGTGCCGAGATTGGGTAGACTTTCCTTATGCGCAGCTTTAGGCAGCTAGTTCTGGATCTGTTCGAGCCCGCCCCGACGCGGGAATCCTCGGCTTCTCAGGCAGCTTCTGCGCAGTCCGAACCCATCGTCATGCCGGGTGGCTTGCCGCCGCTGCGGTTTGCGCATCCGCGCGCCAACCGGCAGACCCATTTGTGCAATGTGCAGGTGGCTTATGAATTCAAGCGTGGCCGCCGCCGCACGATTGGCATGCAGGTGGGCGCTGATGGCCTGGAGGTGAGCGCACCGCGCTGGGTGCCGCTGGTGGAGGTGGAGGCGGCCTTGCAGGAAAAGGGGGCCTGGATTGTGCGCAAGCTCGATGAGATGCGTGATCGCAGCCGGCGTCTGGAGGATTCACGCATCCACTGGGGTGACGGGGTCAGCCTGCCTTATCTGGGCGAGTCCTTGCGGGTGGTGCTTGATCCAGGCGCAGACAGTTTTGCGATGCAAGATCAGCCCTTGAGAGAACTGCGCATTGCGCTGCCGCAAGGTGCTCTGCCAGAGCAGATCCGAGATGCGGTACAGGCCTGGCTGATGCGTCAGGCCAGGGATTTCTTCACCCAGCGACTGGAACACTTTGCCCCCAGGCTGGGGGTGCGCTGGACCAAGCTCAGCCTGAGCAGCGCCAACACCCGCTGGGGCAGTGCAGGGGCTGATGGTGCGATCCGGCTCAATTGGCGGCTGATCCATTTCCGCCAGGAGCTGATCGACTATGTGGTGGCCCACGAACTGAGCCATCTGCGGGTGATGAACCATAGCCCCCAGTTCTGGGACACCGTGGCCAGCGTGGTGCCTGAGCACAGCAGCTTGCGGCGCCAACTGCGCGACGACGCCTTGCCGCGTTGGTGAGCAGCACCCGGCCTGATCAGGCCGGCGAGAAACGATAAATTCCGTGCGGGTCGCGTTGCCTGTGTAGTCGTCCGCCTAGCCAGAGGGCATGCAGATGCGCAATTGATTCGCCCATGGCGAAGGTGG
>JAFMJA010000216.1 GCA_017853735.1 Burkholderiaceae bacterium
AGGCTTGGGTCTGAGCGCTTCGGTGATGGCACAGGGTGCCTATCCCAACAAACCCATCCGCATGATCGTGCCGCTGGGTGCGGGTAGTGCAGTCGATGTGGCTGCGCGCCTGCTGGCACAAAAAATGTCGGAAAACATGGGCCAGTCCATCGTGATCGAGAACATCACGGGCGCCTCCGGTATCATCGGTTCGGACAGGGTGGCCAAAGCTGCTCCGGACGGTTACACCATAGGAGGCTTCAATGACAGCGTGCTCACCATGGTGCCCAACCTGACATCCAAAATGCCTTTTGATACGGTGGCTGATTTTGCCCATGTGTCCCAGGTGGCGACGATTGAATTCAGCATCGCTGTGCCATCGGATTCCAAGTACAAGACCGCAAATGATCTGGTGGCTGCCGCCAAGGCCGCGCCTGACATGATCACCTATTCCTCCGGCGGAAATGGTAGCCCGCAACACCTGGGTGGCGCCTTGTTTGCCTCGCATACCGGAGTGCAAATGAAGCATGTTCCCTACCGCAGTGCCAGCTTGGCCGCCCAGGGCACGGCGGCTGGACAAACCGATGTCACCTTGCAAGGCTTGGCCACCGTGGCGGCCCTGGTCAAGGCTGGCAAGTTGCGCCTGGTTGGCGTCATGACCGAACAGCGCAATCCGGAATACCCGGAGGCCCCCACCCTCAAGGAGCAGGGCATCCAGGGCTTTGAATACAGCACCTGGTTTGGTCTGACTGCACCCAAGGGCACGCCCAAGGAGATCGTCGATCGCCTGCAGCGCGAGGTGGTCAAGGCCCTGGCCGATCCAGTAATAAAGGAGCGCTATGCCGGGCTGGGCCTGCGGCCCAATGGCACCACCCCCGAGAAGATGAGCGCCCTGGTGCGCGATCAGTTGACCCGCTATGGCAAAGCCATTCGCGACAACAACATCAAGGCCGAATAATCTCGCAGCCTGATCAATTCATCGAGATGAGAGCCTCATGAAGTCAAACGCCTGGCGTGTGCCGGTCTGGGCTTTGTTGTTGTGCTCAGGGCTGGCTTGGTCGCAGTCGGCCAGCTATCCCAACAGGCCGGTGCGCCTGGTGGTGCCTGCCGCACCCGGCGGCGGAGCTGATTTTCTGGCCCGTATTGTCAGTGGCAAACTGCAGGAGCAGACGGGCCAGAGCTTTGTGGTGGAAAACCGCGCGGGTGCCTCAGGCACGATTGCAGCTGACATGGTGACCAAGGCTGCGGCCGACGGGTACACCGTGTTGCTGGGCCAGTCCACCAGCATTGCTATCGCGCCGCACCTCTACCAAAAGTTGGGTTACGACACCTTGCGCGATCTCAAGCCCGTCACGCTGGTGGCTGAGGTGCCCAATATGCTGGTGGTTCATCCCGGGGTGCCTGCGAAAACAGCGCGCGACTTGATTGCGCTTGCCAAGGCCAAGCCAGGAACTCTGAATTTCGGTTCGGCTGGCAAAGGAGCGCCCAGCCACCTGGCAGGTGAGATGTTCAAGGCTGCTGCGGGAGTTGACCTGGTTCACGTGCCCTACAAGGGCGCCGGCCCAGCGGTCAATGACTTGCTGGCCGGTCAGATCCAGGTGATGTTCGCGCCCATGGTGGCTGTGCTCCCGCATGTGAAAGCGGGGCGACTCAGGGCGTTGGCCCTGACCTCGGCCCACCGCTCACCAGCCATCCAGGATTTGCCCACGCTGGCCGAGTCAGGTCTCCATGGATTTGCCATCGTTTCCTGGTTTGGACTGTTCTTGCCCGCTGACACCGCGCCAGCCGTGGTGGACCGATTACATCAGGAAGCCGCCAAGGCGCTCAAGACGCCCGAGGTGGCGGAGCGCTTTGCCAAGGAAGGCGCCCAGCCTGTGGGCAGTAGCCCAGCCGAATTCACTGCCTATGTGCAGCGTGAATATGCCCTTTTTGCCAAGGTCATCAAGGACAACAATATCAAAGCGGATTAGTCCGTATCGCAGAATCTGAATAGGAGCCCCAATGAATTCCGGATTACAACCTCCCCGCGCCCGTGCTGACCAGCCGATGGCGCACAACATGACCCTGCTATCCCACAATGAACTGCAGGGCTTCGGCGGCATGGGAGAGGGTATCGCCATCCAGATTGCTGACGATGGCCGGCGCATTCTTTGGCTGGCCCATGAATCGGCACCGAAGAATTTCACTGGCGTTGATGTCACCGATCCGCGCAAACCGCGGGTGATTGTGCAAACCGAGTTGCCTCACATGAAGGTGCGATCCAACTCGCTCGATGTGGTGGGCAACATCATGGTGGTGGCCAACCAGGTCAAGGATTTGGGTGCCAAGCCAGCGGGCATCAATATTTATGACATCAGCAAGCCGGAGTCGCCGCGACTGATTTCACATTTCGATTGCTCCGGTCCCCACTCGCGCGGCGTGCATGCGGTGTGGTTTGTCGATGGCAAGACGGTGCACATGGCTTCGGGGGCGCCGGATTTCCAGCCGCGCGATCCGCGGGATGACCAGTTCTACCGCATTGTGGATATCTCTGACCCGACTCGCCCACGGGAAACCGGTCGCTGGTGGTATCCGGGCACCCGCGAAGGCGATGCAGCTCCGCCTCCCAAGCGCATGCCACCCCAGTTCGACACTGGATTCAGGGCGCACAACACCAATGTCTTCCCGCAGCGTCCGGACCGGGCCTATGTGGGCTATATCGACGGCGGCGCCATCGTGCTGGACATTGCCGATCCTGCCCATATCAAGATGGTGTCGCATTGGAACCATTCGCCGCCCTTCAATGGTTTCACCCATACGGTGCTCCCCCTGTTTGAGCGCAACCTGTGGATCGTCAGCGACGAGTGCGTGCAGGATGACGGTGCCGATTGGCCCAAGCTGGTGTGGGTGGTGGATTCACGCTCGGATGAAAATCCATTGCCTATCTCCACTTTCCCCGCGCCGCCCCACGCCACCTTTGCCAAGCGTGGTGGCCGCTTCGGGGCGCACAACCTGCATGAGAACCTGCCCTTGCCGTGCTCGTTCCAGTCTGACACCTTGTTCATCGGCACCTTCTTCAATGCCGGCGTTCGTGTCTATGACACCAGCAACCCCTATCAGGTCGAAGAGGTGGCCTACTATGTGCCACCATCGCCCCCACTGTCTGCGCAGGGCGCGGTGCAGCTCAATGATGTCTATGTCGATGAGCGGCGCCTGGTCTACACCGTGGATCGCTTCAGCGGTGGGCTCTATATTCTCGAAATGAATGTTTGATCCCGAAGCCGCAAACAGCGGCCGCGATCCCCTGGCCAGCAAGATCCCGGTCACCCTGATCACCGGGTTTCTAGGTGCCGGCAAGACCACCCTGATCAGCCAGTTGCTGCGTCACCCGGACATGGATCGGGTGGCGGTGGTGATTAATGAAATCGGTGAGATTGGCATTGACAACGATCTGGTCAAGATGTCCTCGGAAAATGTCAGCCTCTTGGCCAACGGTTGCCTATGCTGCAGCGTGCGCACCGATTTACAGGAAACCTTGCGTGAGTTGTTCGGCGAGCGACGCGCCGGTCTGATTGCTGACTTTGATCGCGTGATCGTTGAAACCACCGGGCTGGCCGATCCCGCTCCTGTCATCCAGACCCTCAGCAGCGACACCATGTTGGGTGCCCATTACCGCCTGGATGGTGTGGTGACGCTGGTCGATGCGGTCAACGCCCTGACCCAGTTGGAGAATTCTCCCGAGGCGGAACGCCAGATCGCGCTGGCTGATCGGATATTCATCACCAAATCCGATCTGGCCAATGACGCGCAACTGGCCCAGGTTCAAGGCGCAGTGCGCGCCATCAACGCACAGGTTGAGGTGCGCGCCTGTACCCTTGGCCAGTTACACCCCAGTGAGTTGACCAATCTTGGGCTGAGCAATGCCCGTGCGGATGCCCGTACCCTGCAATTTTTGGGCGAGACCCTTTCCCCGGAGCGTGACAGTCAGGCTGTAGAAGGCGAACGCCACCTGGGCCAGCGCCTGCCATCGCGGCACGACCCCTCTGTACGGTCCCAATCCTTGCGTTTTGAACAGGTTTTTTCATGGGACACTTTTTCTGCTGCCATGGAAATGCTGATCAGCCTGCGTGGAAAAGACCTGCTGCGGGTCAAGGGCATTGTCAATGTCGAGGGAGAACCTGTCGTCGTGCAAGGGGTTGGCCATGTCTTTCACCCGCCGATCAAACTCGACCGCTGGCCCAGCGCGGACACTGGTAGCCGACTGGTTTTTATCACCCGCAACATACCGGCGCGAGTGATTCGCGACTTGTTTGATGCGGTAGGCCGCCTTGGCGCTGCGAGTGGCGAGGCTTGATGACGCGCCCGGCTTCTCTGGCAGTTTCGCGATAGCAAGTTGCTATGTATTCAAGTCAAAAGAGCATTGGACCGATAGCGCTTGGCGGAGGGATCATTCAGGCTGGCGCGCCGGCGGCCATTGGGGATAGCCCGCTTGTGTTTGACCCTAATTCATGATCGAATTTCTCTTTTAGGTGGAGTATTGCCATGGGGCTAAGATTTCTTGAGCACATTCTGATCCTGACCCACGATCCGGAAGGCACACGCGACTGGTTTTGCAACAATCTGGGCTTTCGCAACGGCTACCACCCGGAGTTCGGTTTCCCGGTGTATTGGCTCTATATTGGTGAGCAAGATGTGATCCATATTGGCAAGGCGCGTTATTCTGAGCACCAAAATACCTATCTGCAAACGCCATCAGATCAGAAGGGCATCGATTACGCTGCGGCTGGTGCCCTGGGTTCGGGGCGGATCGACCATATCTGTCTCAACTGCGAGGGCATTGAGGAGTTTATGGAGCGTCTTACAAAAAATGGCGTCGAATTCAGTGAGCGCAAGGCCCACAACTCCGACCTCTACCAGCTTTTTATGCGTGAGCCGATCAATGGCATTAAGGTCGAGCTCAATTTTGCCTGGCACGAAGCCGCCC
>JAFMJA010000217.1 GCA_017853735.1 Burkholderiaceae bacterium
GATCTCAAGCGCTGATCCAATTGAATCCAGCGGGGCGTGATACATCACCAGCTTTCTCCTCACGACAATGACCGGTTGGCTTGGTGGATGTGCAGGTCTGAAAAGATAGTCGTCTTGTCTTGGTTTGACCCCCATTTTTTGCACAACAATAGGCGATTTGTAGGGGTGTCATTTGAATGAGATGATGTCATTTCTGTTGCTCGCCCTGGCTGGGGTTAATGTAATCCTGCTGGTGTTATTGCTGTCGCGGCGCGGCGGTGATGCTGCCTTGCTGCGAATGGACCGCCTGGAGCGGGATTTGCGCCTGGAGGTGACCGAATCGGCACGCGCGGGACGGCAAGAGCTTGGTTCAACCCTGATGAATTTTCAGCAGTCTTTGGTGCAACAGGCGGCAGAGGCTACGCGAACCCAGAACGCCCAGATTGATGCCTTTGGTCAGCAGCTGGCCTTGCTCCAAAAAACACTTTCCGACACACTCAATTCCCAACTTGGTGGCCTGAGTGAAGCCAATGCCCGTCGGCTTGCTGAAATTCGGGAGGCTCTGGCGGGCCAACTCGCGCAATTGCAGCAGGCCAACTCAGCCAAACTCGATGAAATGCGAGCGACGGTGGATGAAAAACTGCAGGCTACGCTGCATGCCCGTCTGGGCGAGAGTTTCAAACAGGTGGCTGAGCGCCTCGAACAGGTTCACAAGGGTTTGGGCGAGATGCAGACCCTGGCGGCGGGAGTCGGTGATCTCAAGCACCTGCTGACCAATGTGAAGACGCGCGGCATGTTCGGCGAGGCTCAATTGGCCGGGTTGCTTGAGCAGGTTTTTGTGGCTGAACAGTACGCTGCCCAGGTGGTTACAAGGCCTGGGAGCAAGCATGTGGTTGATTTTGCGATTCGATTGCCTGGCAGGAATGAGGAGGGCACGCCATTGTGGCTGCCGATCGACGCGAAATTCCCCAACGAGGACTACGAGCGACTGCTGGATGCTCAGCAGCGTGCCGATTCAGTGGGGGCGGAGGCGGCAGCCAAGGCTCTGGAATCCCGCATCCGACAGGAAGCCAGATCAATTGCCGAAAAATATGTGGAGCCCCCTCACACCACTGACTTTGCCATCCTGTTTCTCCCGACCGAAGGGCTTTATGCTGAAGTCTTGCGGCGCCCGGGCCTGATGGAGTCGCTGCAGCGCGAGCACCGGATTACCCTGGCGGGCCCGACCACCTTGCTGGCCATGCTCAGTTCGCTGCAAATGGGTTTTCGAACCCTCGCCCTGGAAAAGAGGTCGAGTGAAGTATGGCAAGTTTTGGGAGCAGTCAAGACTGAGTTTGACAAGTTTGGCAATGTTTTGTCCAAAGTGAAATCGCAAACCGAATCGGTGCTCAATACCCTGAACAGTGCAGAAGTTCGCAGCCGGGCCATGGGTCGTGCCCTCAGGCAGGTGCAAGCCCTGCCTGAAGCACAGGCTCAGTCTTTGCTGCCTGATGATTCCAGAACAGACGAAGTGTGACCCCCCGTCCTGACAACAAGGCAAACAAGGCATTTGGCCCTGAATCAGCGTTGATTCGCCTGATTGGAGGGCATATTTTTTTGCATGCCAGCATGGCAGGTATGCGAATGGCTGCTCCCTTGCTGGTACTGCGGGAAAATTTCAGTCCCCTGGCTGTTGGGGTATTACTAGCCCTGTTTTCCCTGGCCCAACTGTTTCTGGCCCTGCCGGCCGGCCGCTATGCCGACCGGCATGGACTGCGACGACCCGTCGGCATTAGCGTCTGCCTAGCCACTTCAGGGGCCGTGCTGGCACTGTTTTTCCCAATATTTGAGGTGTTATGCCTGAGCGCGCTCCTCAGTGGCGGGGCTACAGGTGCTGCATCAATTGCGCTACAGAGACACGTTGGTCGCGCGGCCCACGACGCCACTGAATTGAAACGCTTATTCAGTTGGCTCTCACTTGGGCCAGCGTTGGCCAACTTTGTCGGTCCGTTTGTGGCAGGACTACTGATCGACGGGGTCGGAAGCTGGCTGGGCGGATATGGCATCGAGAGGCCGGGCTTCAGGGCGGCCTTTTTTCTGATGGCAATTTTCCCCTTGATCTGCTGGGGACTTGTTCGTACCACCCATGAGCTTGCCAGTGAAGGGACAGCCCAGTTGCCTGGCCAGAGACGTATCTGGGATTTAGTGCGGACCCCGATGATGGGACGCCTTCTGCTGGTCAACTGGCTTTTGGCCTCCTGCTGGGATGTGCACACCTTCATCGTTCCGGTGCTGGGCCATGAGCGTGGCTTCAGCGCATCCGTCATCGGTACCTTGTTGGGTTCTTTTGCCTTGTCGGCTGCCTTCATTCGGGTCATCATGCCCATGGTGGCTGCGCATTTGCGAGAACGCATGGTGGTTACCGCGGCCATGTTGCTAACCGCCGCCACGCTGGTGATCTACCCCCTGATGGGCTCGGCGCTGCTGATGGGACTTTGCTCGGTGGTACTGGGCATGGCGCTAGGCTCAGTGCAACCCATGATCATGACCATGCTGCATCAGATCACGCCAAGAGACCGCCATGGGGAGGCGCTGGGCTTGCGTGTCATGTCGCTCAACGGATCCAGCGTTTTCATGCCGATGTTGTTTGGCCTGCTCGGTGCGGCTGTGGGCGTGCCCGTCGTGTTCTGGATGGTCGGGGCCACGGTTGGCGCCGGCGCCCGAATCGCCTGGGGGTTGCGCAGCGGATAGGGGCTCAGGCCGACCCGTTCTTCAATTCATAGAAGGACTGGATGACCTGCCAGGCGGCATGGTGTGAATCTACATAGTTGAACAATTTCAGATCATCGGCAGAGATGGTGCCATCCTCAACCAACTGCTCGAAGTTGATCAGCTTTTTCCAGTAATCAGACCCAAAAAGAACGACCGGGACGGCTTGTGCCTTGCCGGTCTGCACCAGGGTCAGAATCTCGAACAGCTCATCCAGCGTCCCAAAGCCACCGGGAAAGGCGACCAGTGCCTTGGCGCGCATCATGAAGTGCATCTTGCGCAAGGCGAAGTAATGAAATTTGAAACTCAGGGTTGGGGTGATGTAAGGGTTGGGCGCTTGCTCAAAGGGCAGGGCAATGTTGAGACCGACTGAGGGTGCACCGGCCTCGCTGGCGCCTCGGTTGGCGGCTTCCATGATGCCCGGCCCGCCCCCGGTGCAGATAAAGAGCTGCTCGGCGGTGGGTAACTGGCTGCTGTGTTGGGCAACCAAACTTCCAAACAATCGGGCCTGTTCGTAGTACTCGGCATTGCGCAGGTCTCTTTCTGCTTTGCGGCGGTAGGACGGGTCAGCGCTGCTCTGGGCTAATTCCATTTGTTCTTGTGCCGCCTGTCGCGAGAGAAACCGGGCGCTGCCAAAGACAACAATGGTGTTTGCAATGCCCTGGCTATGCTGGTCGAGTTCCGGTTTGAGCAGTTCGAGTTGGAACCGAATCCCGCGAACTTCTCGGCGCAGCAAAAATTCTGGGTCGGCAAAGGCTAGACGGTAGGCATCGGGTTCCAGAGGCAGACCGGCATCAGCGTGAGCCTTCAGGTCGGCCCAGGCATCAGCCAAAGTGCGCTCATTGAGGTCGTGTTCACTTTTCATGGTTCAGCTTGGAATGTTCAGTTGGCCTAAGGCTGATGCAAGCGCAGGGGCCATGCTGATTGCATTGCTCGGGTGAGCAATGCAATCAGTGCTCCAGATTTGCTGTATTCCGGCCTCCTGAATGATCTGAATCGCATCACCTGCAAACAGGGCATGCGTCACCGCCACATCCACCGATTTGGCGCCAGCAGCCAGCAACAAGCGCCCAGCCTGGGCCAGGGTATGGCCGCTGCTGGCAACATCGTCAAGCAGGACAACGGCCCGGTCCTGGAAACTCTGTTCCGGTAAGGCGATGGTGACCTGTCTGTCCCCAAGCCTAACCTTGCGGCAGACAGCCTGCTCAGACCCGTGCCGTTTTGCTGCCTGGGCGATCCATTGCGCAGACTCTTCATCGGGGCCGACCAAAATTGCACCCGGGCGCTTCTCAGCAATCAGATCGGCCAGCAGGGGGGCGCCACTGAGGGTGATGGCTTGTTTGACAGGAACCGCCTGTTGCAGTGTGCTGACCCGGTGCAAATGTGGGTCCACCGTGATCAGGGCATCAAAAAGGCCGGCAAGAAATTTGCCAACGCTCAGCTGGCTGATCACTTCACCCGGTGTAAAGGCCATGTCCTGACGCATATACGCCAGATAAGGGGCAACCAGCGTGATGTGGCTTACCCCCTGCCCACGGGCCCCGCTGACTGCCAGCATCAGCTCAATCAGTTTTTCATTGGGCTGTGCCAGAGACCGAAACAGCACAATCCGTTCGGGCAGTGGCTCAGGCAGTCGCAGCTTGATCTCGCCATCGGGAAAGCGATGACGCTCAATGGCCTGGCAGGAGAGTCTGGCGGCCTGTGCAAGTCGATGGGCACTGTCGCTCTCGTCGTCAAAATAAAGCAGGAGCGGTGAGACGGACATCAGAACTCCACGTAGACAAGGGGCACATCCTCGCGTCTTCCAAGCGTGAAGCCATTGGACTTGAGGCAGGCCTGGCGGGCAAATTCCAGATCGGTGGGGTAACTGGCATGGACGCGGTAAAGCACCTCACCGGCAGTAACCTCATCGCCCAGTTTGTAACGCAGATCGACGCCTGCATTTTTCACCATGGGTGCCCCGGCAAAGCGTGCGATATGTGCCAACTGGAAGTTGTCTATGCCGCAAACTACCCCGCTCGCAGGGGCCAAGACATCAAATGTCAAGCGGCCAAGCTCAGGCTTGTTGTAATCAAAATCCCTGCTGCCCTGAGCTTTGATGATGTCATTCATCTTGGAGAGGGCGCGACCGGAATCGAGAATGTCGCGCGCGATCGCAAAGCCATCCCCGCCCCGAACATCAGGATTAGCCTCGA
>JAFMJA010000015.1 GCA_017853735.1 Burkholderiaceae bacterium
GAATAAGGGCCTGGCCTGAAAGCTTCGTCAAATCAAGGAGTTAGGCTATAATTGCAGGTTCTGTGCGCAACCGATCTGCGCCCTTTCTGACGATTTTTGAAGAAACCCATGCCTCAGGCAGTCACTGAGGCCAGTTTACGAGGAGCCAATCATGGCCGTTCAACAAAACAAGAAGTCGCCCTCAAAACGCGGCATGCACCGTTCGCACAATGCGCTCAATGTACCGGGCATCGCGGTGGAGCCCACCACCGGCGAGACCCATTTGCGCCACCATATCAGCCCCAATGGTTTTTACCGAGGGCGCAAGGTCCTCAAGACCAAGTCTGAAGCCTGATCTTCAAACTGCCCCGGCCCGATGCGCTACCCTGAACCGTAGCCTCGGGCCTTTGTTTTGAAGCTGCGCGCCTTGACTTCAACCACGGGTCGCTCATGATCACCATCGCTGTTGACTGCATGGGAGGCGACCATGGTCCGGCCGTCACCCTTGCGGCATGTCGGAGCTTTCTTCAGCATCATGAACAGGCGCACCTGCTTCTGGTGGGGCTGCCTGAAGCTCTGTCTGTCCTACATCATCCGCGCGCGCGCATCGTGCCTGCCAGCGAAGTGGTGGGTATGGACGACCCGATTGAAATCGCCCTGCGCAAAAAAAAGGATTCCTCGATGCGGGTGGCCATCGAGCAGGTCAAGCAAGGCCATGCGCAGGCCGCTGTATCGGCTGGCAATACAGGCGCCCTGATGGCCATCGCACGCTATGTGCTCAAAACCATGGACGGGATTGACCGTCCTGCCATTGCCACCCAGATGCCCAACAGTCAGGGAGGTGCGACCACCGTATTGGATCTGGGGGCCAATGTGGACTGCTCCGCGGTGCACCTGCTTCAATTTGCAGTCATGGGCTCGGCCCTGGTTTCGGTGTTGACCGATGAGCCAAACCCGACGGTCGGCCTGCTCAATATTGGCGAAGAAGTGATTAAAGGTAATGAAGTTATCAAAAAAGCTAGCGAATTGTTGCGATCTGCTGCTAATTCTGGCGATTTGAATTTTTTGGGCAATGTCGAGGGGAATGACATTTTTAAAGGCACGGCTGATATTGTGGTTTGCGATGGTTTTGTCGGAAATGTAACCCTCAAAGCGGTGGAGGGCCTGGCTTCCATGATTGGCGGATTCCTGAAGCAAGAGTTTTCTCGAAATATCTTCACTAAATTTGCGGCTATTTGTGCTTATCCTGTGCTAACTTCTTTTAAAAAACGGGTAGACCATCGTCGCTACAATGGCGCGGCGCTCTTGGGTCTGCGAGGATTGGTTTTCAAAAGCCATGGCTCAGCAGACGAGTTGGCTTTTGAGAACGCTCTGAACCGGGCGTATGATGCTGCCCGAAACCATTTGCTGGAACGTGTCCAAGCACGAGTCACCCATGCGGCCCCTCTGCTGACGTTTGCGGGTGGCACTGATGAGAACCGTGCTTGAGGCGCTCATCCCTAAAAAACCCCACCACCATGCAACGTTTTTCACGCATCACCGGCACGGGCAGTTATTTACCCCCAGCTCGCCTGAGCAATGCGGATATGGTCGCTCGCCTGGCTGGCCAGGGGATTGAAACCTCTGACGATTGGATTGTTGAAAGAACCGGCATCCGTGCTCGCCACTTTGCTGCTGCTGGGGTGAACAGCAGCGACCTGGCTGCTGAGGCTTGCCGGCGAGCCCTGGAGGCTGCTCGTCTCAAGCCTGAGGACATCGATCTGATCATAGTGGCCACCTCCACTCCGGACATGGTCTTTCCCTCCACTGCCTGCATCCTTCAAAACAAGCTGGGTGCCAATGGTTGCCCGGCCTTTGACGTGCAGGCGGTATGCAGTGGTTTTGTCTATGCCCTGTCGGTTGCAGACGCGATGATCCAGAATGCAAGCGCCAGCAAGGCGCTGGTGGTCGGGGCCGAGGTGTTTTCTCGTATCCTTGATTTCAAGGATCGAACCACCTGTGTGCTGTTTGGCGATGGAGCCGGCGCCGTGGTCCTGGAGGCCTCGGATCGGCCTGGTATTTTGGCCACTGATTTGCACGCCGATGGCCGCTATGTGGACATCTTATGCACCCCAGGTCATGTCGCCGAAGGCGGGGTGCTAGGCGACCCCTTGCTCAAAATGGACGGTCAGGCAGTGTTTAAGCTGGCAGTGGGTGTGCTGGAAGAGTCCGCCCGAGCGGTGTTGGCCAAGGCCGGGCGGCAGGAGGCTGAAATCGATTGGTTGATTCCCCACCAGGCCAATATCCGGATCATGCAAAGCACTGCCAAAAAGCTCAAATTGCCCATGGAAAAAGTGATGGTCACGGTGGATCAGCATGGCAATACGTCGGCAGCCTCTATCCCGCTGGCCCTCGATGCGGGCGTACGCGCGGGCAAGATCAAGCCAGGCGATCTGCTCATGCTCGAAGGGGTGGGAGGCGGCTTTACCTGGGGTGCCGTGCTGCTTAATTTCTAGTGGCCAAGTCAGCTTCACCTGAACCTTCATTGAGAACAAGCGATACACGATGAAACCATTTGCATTTGTCTTTCCCGGTCAGGGCTCACAGTCGGTGGGCATGCTCGATGCCTGGGGTGACCATCCCCAGGTCACTGAGACCCTGCGGGAAGCATCGGACGCATTGGGGGAAGACCTGGCAAATCTGATCAAGGCAGGGCCCAAGGAAGTGCTGGCATTGACCACCAATACCCAACCGGTGATGCTGGTGGCGGGAGTTGCCACTTTTCGGGCCTGGATGGCCGAAACCGGGACGCTGCCGGCTGCTGTGGCCGGCCATTCGCTGGGGGAGTATTCTGCTCTGGTGGCAGCGGGGGTGTTGAGCCTGTCCCAAGCGACGCCCCTGGTTCGACTGCGTGCGCAGGCCATGCAGGAAGCCGTTCCGGTGGGCGCAGGGGCGATGGCGGCCATTCTTGGAATGGAATCTTCCAAGGTGATTGAAGCCTGTGCAGAAGTGACCCGCTCTTTGGCGCATGCAGCAGGCGAGGTGGTGGAGGCGGTTAACTTCAACGATCCAGCCCAGACGGTGATTGCCGGATCCAAGCTGGCAGTGGAGAAGGCCTGTGAGGTTTTGAAAGCGGCGGGTGCCAAGCGGGCACTGCCATTGCCGGTCTCTGCCCCGTTTCACTCCAGTTTGATGAAACCCGCTGCTGAAAAGCTGCGTGAACGCTTGCAAGGCCTGGAACTGGCATCACCGCGTATTGCCCTGGTCAATAACATCGACGTGGCTGTGCAAACCGACCCCCAGGGAATTCGCGATGCACTCTATCGTCAGGCCTTTGGGCCGGTGCGCTGGGTCGAATGCATCCGTGCGATCAAGCAACGCGGCATCCTCCATATCGTGGAATGTGGCCCGGGCAAGGTGCTGGCTGGCATGGTCAAGCGGATTGACCCAGAACTCACCGGATTGGCCATGTTCGACCCGGCGACACTCTCCGAAACCAGGGGGCAGATTTTATGAGCGAAGTGAAATTCGATGGCCAGGTGGCGCTGGTCACTGGCGCATCACGCGGCATCGGGGCGGCGATTGCCCATGAGCTGGCCCATCGTGGCCTCAAGGTGGTGGGCACCGCCACCTCGGAAGAGGGAGCGGCCAAGATCAGCGCATCGCTCTCCGCATTCAATGCATGCAAGGGCATCTGTCTGAATGTCACCGATGCGTCCGCCTGCGAACAAGCCATTGACACCATCCTGAAGGAAATGGGAGCCCTGCACATTTTGGTCAACAATGCTGGAATCACCCGGGACAATCTGGCCATGCGCATGAAGGACAGCGAATGGGATGAGGTGCTTGACACCAACCTGAAGGCGGTTTTTCGGCTTAGTCGGGCGGTCATCCGGCCCATGATGAAGCAACGCTACGGACGCATCATCAATATCACCTCGGTGGTGGGGGCTTCTGGCAATCCGGGCCAGGCCAACTATGCTGCCGCCAAGGCGGGGGTGGCTGGCATGACACGCGCTTTGGCGCGCGAACTGGGTACCCGCAATATCACTGTCAATTGTGTGGCTCCCGGTTTCATCGAGACCGATATGACTGCCCATCTGCCCCAAGAGCAGCAAAAGGCCTTGCTGAGCCAGATTCCCCTGGGACACCTGGGCAAGACCGCTGATATTGCCCATGCCGTGGCCTACCTGGCATCACCCCAGGCGGGGTATGTGACGGGACAGGAATTGCATGTCAATGGCGGTATGTTGATGTAGTTCATTGCCGGCCAACTGTGCGGCAGGCTGGGCTGGGCGAGTGGTTTCGCCAAGACGGCTAAAATCACAGTTCTTTCTATAACCCTTTGAGGGAACCATGAGCGATATCGAAGCACGCGTCAAGAAAATCATTGCCGAGCAACTCGGTGTGGAAGAAGCCCAGGTCACCAGTGAAAAGTCATTTGTGGCCGATCTGGGAGCCGACTCCCTGGATACGGTTGAACTGGTGATGGCCCTGGAAGACGAGTTTGGCATCGAAATCCCGGACGAGGACGCCGAGAAGATCACCACGGTGCAAAACGCGATCGACTACGCCAAGTCGCACCAGAAAGCCTGATCCGCTTTGTGCCAGCGGCGCCTGCCAGCGCCGTTGTCACAAGCCGGGCGCATTGCTGTCGCGAGATGCTTTCAATGGCATTCGCCCCTGAACATCGCAAGCCCCTCTAAGTCTATGTCATCACGTCGCGTTGTCATCACGGGCCTGGGTTGCATCAGCCCGGTCGGCAATACTGTGGCAGACGCCTGGAACAATTTGCTGGCCGGCAGATCGGGCATCGACCTGATCACCAAGTTTGATGCTGCCAACTTCTCCTGCAAGATTGCTGGAGAAGTCAAAAACTTTGACCTGGAGTCCTACATTGGTGCCAAAGAAGCCCGCACCATGGACACCTTTATCCATTACGGTATTGCTGCTGCGGCACAGGCTGTCAGCGATGCTGGTCTGCTTACTGGCGAATCGCTGAGAGAAGAGCAAGCGGAACGGATTGGCTGCATGATTGGCTCCGGCATCGGAGGCCTGCCCTTGATCGAGCAGACCCATGCTGAACTGACCAACCGCGGCCCTCGCCGTATTTCCCCCTTTTTCGTGCCCGCTTCGATCATCAACATGATCTCCGGCCATGTCTCGATGCGCTTTGGCTTCAAGGGTCCCAATCTGGCCATTGTCACCGCCTGCACGACCGGGCTGCACAATATCGGTGAAGCAGGACGCCTGATTGAATATGGCGATGCCGATGTCATGATTGCAGGTGGCTCGGAGGCCACTGTGTCACCCCTGGGTGTTGGTGGTTTTGCTGCCATGCGGGCCCTGTCCACCCGTAACGACGATCCCAAGAGCGCTTCTCGACCCTGGGACAAGGACCGGGATGGTTTTGTACTGGGTGAGGGTGCTGGTGTGATGGTGCTCGAAGAGTATGAGCATGCCAAGGCCCGCGGTGCCAAGATCTATGCCGAACTGTGCGGCTTTGGCATGAGTGCAGACGCAGGCCACATGACCGCTCCCAACATGGACGGTCCTCGGCGTGCCATGTTACTGGCCATGCGCCACGCTGGCCTCAACCCTGATCAGGTGAATTTTGTCAATGCCCACGGCACTTCCACCCCTTTGGGTGATGTCAACGAAAGCAATGCGATCAAGGCTGCGCTGGGAGATCATGCCAAGAAAATTGTGGTCAATTCCACCAAATCGATGACCGGGCATCTTCTGGGTGGTGCCGGTGGCATCGAAAGCGTCTTTACTGTGCTGTCCGTGCACCACCAAAAAAGCCCACCCACCATCAACCTGAACCAGCAGGACCCAGAGTGCGACCTTGATTACTGCGCCAACAGCGCGCGCGACATGAAAATTGACGTCGCCCTCAAGAACAATTTCGGCTTTGGTGGTACCAACGGCACCCTGGTGTTCAAGCGTATCTGAAACGCCAGACCTTTCCTCATGCATAACGCCCCAGCGGTCAATTTTCCGGTGGGGCGTTCTGCCCTTCAGGGTGGGCTGATTGCCGGCGCGGCCCTGCTGATCCTGCTGGCTGACATACTCTGGATTTATCAAGTCGGGCAAATCGGTTGGACGCAATGGGGTGCCTTGGCCATGGGTGTCTTGACCTGCTTATTGGCCTGCTGGGATTGGATGCGTCAGCCATCTGGACGACTGCGTTGGGACGGTAGCTGTTGGTCCTGGCTGGCGGACGACGTAGAACGCTCAGGTCTTCTCGCCGTCCGTCTGGATTGGCAGCGCTTCATGTTGCTGGAATTCCAGCCAGACCGTGGCGCAGCGCGATGGCTCTGGGTGTCTCGCCACTGGTCGCCCGATTCCTGGGAGGGCTTGCGGCGCGCAGTCTTTGCAGCGCCACGAACGGTTGAACTGGCTGGGCCGCAGACGACGCCATGAGTTCACCGCACAAGCCAGCGCCAATGGGGGATAACCCGGATGCGCCACTGGTCGAGCGTGTCTTGGCCGGTGACAAGCGCGCCTTTGATGTCTTGGTTCTCAAGTACCAGCGACGCATTGAGCGGCTGATTGCTCGCATGGTGCGAGACCAGGCCCTGGCGGAAGATATTGCGCAGGAAACCTTTCTCCGTGCCTACCGGGCCTTGCACCAATACCGTGGTGATGCCCAGTTCTATACCTGGCTGTACCGGATTGCCATCAATACTGCCAAAAAATTCCTGCTTGAGCGCAAGCGCGATCCGCTGACGATGCTCGTCAGCCAGGAAAATGATGACGAAAAAGATGAAACTTTTCGTCATCAAAATGAACCAATCAGCGAAGAGACGCCAGATTCAGTCTTGGCAGCACGTCAAATCGCTGCTGCCGTGGAGGCGGGGCTGGCTGCCTTGCCAGAGGATTTGCGGCAGGCGGTTACCTTGCGAGAGATTGAGGGATTGAGTTATGAAGAGATTGCCACGCTCATGAATTCTCCAATTGGAACAGTGCGGTCCAGAATTTTTCGTGCACGCGAAGCGATCTCCTCGAGGCTGCGACCTTTACTGGAGCAGCACTCAGGCAAGCGCTGGTGAGGGCCAGGAGGAAGAACAGGATGGATGAATTGGATGTCAAAGCTCGGGAAATGATTTCAGCATTGGCTGACGGGGAACTGAGCGGCCAGGAACTTGAGCATGCGCTGGCCCTGCTGGATACCAGTGAGCAGGCCCTGGATTATTGGCGCTGCTGTCATATTGCTGGTGATGTGATGCGAGCCCCCGAATTGGCGCATGAAGCCCTTGCAGGCAACGCGCTTGTGCAGCGGCTCCAACAGCAACTTGACGCAGAAGACCCGGTTCGGTCCGGCCCTGAATCTGAGCAGCTGGTCAGATTGTCGGATGCACAGGGCAAGCCAGCGGCCAATTCGGATTTTTTCCATTGGCGCCTGGTCGCCGGCATCACCGCGTTCGCCGTGTTGGCTAGCCTGGCCTGGCAATTGATGCCTGCTGTGACCGAGCCGGGCAAGGCCCCGGGGCTGGTGGTGCAAACCGAACCAGCGCTGACCGAGCAGCCGACCATGATTCGTGATCCAAGGCTCGACCATTTTCTGGCCGCCCACCAACAGCTTGCCGGGGCTTCGGCCTTGCAAAAACCGGTTGGTTTTTTGCGCAACGCAACCCTGGAGCGTGCCGACCGTTAATGGCCTCACTTGCACGATGAACAGCCACTCCCTCAAAATTCATGCATGGCTGGCGAGTGCTTTTCGGACCTTGCTGCTCGGGGGTTTGGCTTGGCTGAGCTGTGCCCTGCCAACTTCTGCCCAGCCGATCGTCCAGGAGCCCAGCCTGTCGGCCTGGCTGCTACGCATGCATGAGGCCTCAGAACGGAATAACTATATTGGCACCATTGTTGTCTCCTCCCCAAGTCAGCTTGTCAGCTCGCGCATCTGGCATGCCTGCGATGGCCCACGGCAGATCGAGCGGGTCGATTCACTCAACGGGGTCCCGCGTTCCACATTCCGTCGTGGTGCAGAAGTGCTCACCTTTTTGCCCCAGACCTCCTCGGTGGTGGCGGAAACCCGCGAGGCCCTGGCCTTGTTTCCGCACCTGCTCAAAAATTCGCAGTCGGATCTGGAGCGTTTCTATGGCATTCGGCTGGAAGAGGGCCATCGGGTTGCAGGCCTGCAAACCGACCTGGTGCATCTGTTTCCGCGCGACAGGCTGCGCTATGGCTATCGAATCTGGAGCGAACGCAGGACCGGCCTGGTGGTCAAGCTGCAGACAATGTCCGAGGATGGTCAGGTGCTGGAGCAGACTGCATTCTCCGAATTGCAAATCGATGCCCCAGTCAGCGAACGCCAGATAGCCAGGATGATGGGCAACACACGCGGCTACAAAATCGAGCGGCCCATACTGACCAAAACCTCTCTTGAAGCCGAGGGCTGGAACTACGTCATACCCGCCCAGGGGTTCAAGGCGACGGGCTGTTATCGTCGCACGCTAGCGGCGGAGGTTCGTGCCGAACCAGTGCTGCAGTGCGTCTTTACCGATGGCCTGGCATCAGTTTCACTGTTTCTTGAAACTTTCGATCCCCGCCTTCATCTGAAGGAGGGGCAGCAGGCAGTGGGCGCGACACAGGCCCTGACCCGGCGGCTGGGCGACTCCAGCCGCGCTTGGTGGCTGACCGCTGTGGGCGAGGTGCCACTGCCAACCCTGGCGGCTTTTGCACGCAGCCTGGAGAGAAATTGACGATTCGCAAGTTAGGTAATGAAAGGTTGAAGATGTACATGAATTTATTCCTGAAGGTGCGCCTGGCAAGCTGTCTGAGCGCCTTGTGCTTGGTGGTGCTGCCAGCTTCCCTGCCAACAATGGCCAATGCGCAGACGCGTGCCTTGCCCGATTTCACTGAACTGGTCGAGCAGGTTGGCCCATCCGTGGTGAACATTCGCACCCTCGAGAAAGTCGTGCCTCGCGCCAATACCGGACCCGAAGGGAATATGGACCAGGAAATGCTGGATTTTCTGCGCCGCTTTGGTTTCCCGGTTCCCAACGCGCCGAGACAGCCAGGACAGCGCCCGGGACGACCACAACCTGAGGAGGTTCCCCGCGGCGTAGGCTCTGGTTTTGTTCTCAGCAGTGACGGGTTTATCCTGACCAATGCCCATGTGGTCGATGGCGCCGATGAGGTGGTGGTGACCCTGGTCGACAAGCGGGAGTTCAAGGCCCGCATTGTTGGCGCTGACAAGCGTACCGACGTGGCAGTTGTGAAGATTGAAGCCACTGGGCTACCCGCCGTCAAGGTCGGGGATGTCAATCGGCTCAAGGTGGGCGAATGGGTGATGGCTATCGGATCGCCATTTGGACTGGAAAATTCGGTCACTGCCGGAATTGTCAGCGCCCGCCAGCGTGACACCGGGGACTATCTGCCGCTGATACAGACCGATGTGGCTATCAATCCAGGGAATTCCGGCGGGCCGCTGATCAATCTGCGCGGCGAGGTGGTCGGCATCAATAGCCAGATTTATTCCCGTTCCGGCGGCTATATGGGGATTTCCTTTGCCATTCCAATCGATGAAGCCATCCGGGTTAGCCAGCAGTTGCGCAGCAGCGGCAGAGTGACTCGAGGACGAATTGGCGTACATATCGACCAGGTGAGCAAGGAGGTGGCCGAGGCCATCGGTCTGGGGATGCCTCAGGGCGCCCTGGTGCGCTCGGTGGAGGTTGGCTCACCGGCTGAAAAGGCGGGGGTGGAGGCGGGTGACATCATCGTGCGGGTGGACGGCAAGGTCATCGAAAAATCCACCGACCTGCCCCGTTTGGTGGGCAGCATCAAGCCCGGAACTCGCAGCACCCTGAGTGTTTTTCGACGGGGCAGCACCCGAGACCTGATGGTCACCATTGGCGAAGTTGAGCCAGAAAAAACCGCTTCACGCCGTGAGCGTGAGGAAAAACCGCCTGCCACCAGTGCCGCCCAGCCTTTCGGCCTGACGGTCAGTGAACTCAGCGAAGGACAGAAAAAGGAACTCAAGCTTCGCGGCGGCGTACGAGTGGACGCGGCTGTGGAGAGCGCCGCGCGCGCGGGCTTGCGCGAAGGCGATGTCATCCTCTCGCTGGCCAATATCGAGATCGCCAGCGTGCGGGATTTCGAGGCGGTTCTGGGTCGCATCGACAAGAGCAAACCGCTCAATGTCTTGTTCCGCCGGGGTGAGTGGGCGCAGTACGCGGTCATTCGCCCGGCGCGCTGAAGCCGCATTCGGGATCGCCCCAACCCCAACTAGGCTTTAGGGTTTTTCGCCAGGCCAGTGGGGTTGTTGCGAAAAATATTTTTATTTTTTTGAAGAATTCCGTCGCTTTGAAAATGTATGGAAGTGCTAACTTTATTTTTATTAAAATTCTAATAAGTATTTTGTAAATGGTTTGTTATACATTTTTAGTTATAAAAATGATGTTAAAATTCACAATCCGAAAATAAAAATCCTCGAAACTTGCACATCCACAATTGCTGCACAAGTTGCTCTATCAAGCGTTTCAATTTTTGTGAATAAACTGTTGATAAGGTACCTGTTGCACACCTGCAACGAGGGTTAGGCGCAACAAGAGGGGCTATACGGATGGGCCTTTTTACCTACAATGAAGTTCCAACTATCGCAGTTGCCAAAGATTGTTGGTTCAGGGCGCGTCACAACACGACGCGCCCTTTTTTCATGCCTGAATCAAGTCAATTCAACCACTTAAGTGTTCCCGTTGATGAAGCACATCAGAAATTTCTCCATCATTGCCCATATCGACCACGGCAAATCCACCCTGGCTGATCGCTTGATACAACGCTGTGGCGGACTCGCTGAGCGCGAGATGGCTGCGCAGGTGCTCGATTCGATGGACATCGAAAAGGAACGTGGGATAACCATCAAGGCCCAGACTGCAGCGCTTCAGTACCAGGCCAAAGATGGTCAGGTTTACCAGCTGAATTTGATCGACACCCCTGGCCATGTGGATTTTTCCTACGAGGTCTCGCGCTCGCTCTCCGCCTGCGAAGGCGCGCTACTGGTGGTGGATGCTTCTCAGGGCGTAGAAGCGCAGACAGTGGCCAACTGCTACACCGCCTTGGACCTGGGTGTGGAGGTCGTGCCGGTGCTCAACAAAATGGATTTGCCTCAGGCCGACCCGGAACGCGCCAAGGAAGAAATCGAGGATGTGATTGGCATCGATGCCAGTGAGGCCATCCCCTGTTCAGCCAAGACGGGGCTGGGGGTGGAGGACATTCTCGAGGCTATTGTGGCCAAGGTGCCGATGCCACGGGGTAATCCACAAGCGCCCCTGCGCGCCATGATCATCGACAGCTGGTTTGACAGCTATGTGGGGGTGGTGATGCTGGTCAGGGTTGTCGATGGCCGTTTGCTCAAAGGCGAGCGCATCAAGCTGATGGCCACCCATGCGGTCTATGAGGCCGGGCAGCTCGGCGTTTTTACGCCCGCCAACCAACCGCGTGGCGTGCTGGAGGCCGGTGAAGTGGGCTACATCATTGCTGGCATCAAAGAACTCCAGGCGGCCAAGGTGGGTGATACCGTGACCCTGGAAAAAAAATTGCCCAACAATATGGGCCCGGCCAGCGCCGCGCTGCCTGGCTTCAAGGAAATACAGCCGCAGGTCTTTGCCGGGCTCTATCCCACGGAAGCCAACCAATACGACGCCCTGCGCGACAGCCTGGAAAAGCTCAAGCTCAATGACGCCTCGCTTCATTTCGAGCCGGAGGTGTCCCAAGCCCTGGGTTTTGGCTTTCGTTGCGGTTTTCTGGGGCTGCTGCACATGGAAATCGTGCAGGAGCGCTTGGAGCGCGAATTCGACCAGGACCTGATCACCACTGCGCCCAGCGTGGTCTATCAGGTGCTCAAGGGGGATGGCGAGCTGGTGATGGTGGAAAACCCCTCCAAGATGCCGGAACAAAGCAAAATTCAGGAAATCCGTGAGCCCATCGTCACGGTCCATCTGTACATGCCCCAAGAATATGTGGGGCCTGTCATGACCCTGGCCAACCAGAAGCGGGGCACGCAAATCAACATGTCCTACCACGGTCGCCAGGTCATGCTGACCTATGAGCTGCCATTGGGCGAGATCGTGCTCGATTTCTTTGACAAGCTCAAATCTAGCAGCCGCGGCTATGCATCAATGGACTACTCGTTCAAGGAGTATCGACCATCCGATGTGGTGAAGGTGGATATCCTGCTCAATGGCGAAAAAGTCGATGCGCTGTCCATCATCGTGCACCGAAGCCAGGCCGCCTACCGTGGCCGGGCAGTGGCTGCCAAAATGAGAGAAATCATCAGCCGACAGCAGTTTGATGTGGCCATTCAGGCTGCCATTGGCGCCAATATCATTGCACGTGAAAACATCAAGGCGCTACGCAAGAACGTACTGGCAAAATGCTATGGCGGCGACATCACTCGCAAGCGAAAACTATTGGAAAAGCAGAAAGCAGGTAAGAAGCGCATGAAACAGATTGGATCGGTCGAGGTTCCCCAGGAAGCCTTCCTGGCGATTCTGCAGGTGGAGGAGTGATGCAGGTCCTCACCGCTTTTATCCTGGCCTCATTTGTTGGCTATATCGGGGCTTGGTATTTCAGCGCAATCGAGGGCAACTTTGCGTTGTTGCTGTTCATGGCCAGTCTGGTCACCGGCCTGTATTGGCTGGCTGAGCGTTTCTATTTTCTGCCTGGCCGGCGCCGCGCGGTCGAGCAACTGGAACAACAGAACCGCCAGAGACAACAGGAACTCGACAAGCTAGGCATAGTCAGCGCAGACAAGGACTTCGAGGTTTCCCGGGAAAAACTGTTGGCCCAGCCGTGGTGGCTGGACTGGACTGCTGGACTCTTTCCGGTCATTGTGATTGTCTTTCTGCTACGTTCTTTCCTGTTTGAGCCCTTCAAGATTCCTTCAGGCTCCATGATCCCCACGCTTCACATCGGGGACCTGATTTTGGTCAACAAGTTTCATTATGGAATTCGCCTGCCGGTGCTCAATATCAAGGTGACCGAAGGCCAGCCAGTGCAGCGGGGCGATGTGATGGTGTTCCGCTATCCACCAAAACCCAGCCTGGACTACATCAAACGCGTGGTTGGCGTGCCGGGCGATGAAGTGGCCTACCTGAATAAACGGTTGAGCATCAATGGCCAGGCGATTCCCCTGGTTTCCGTGCCTGAATTCTTTGATAGCGATGCCATGCGCTATTCAAAGCAGTTTGAAGAACAGCTCGGTCAGGTGTCCCACCGATTGCTGATCGATGACGATCGCCCTGGATTTGTTGCAGGCGCAGAACAGTTTCCGAACCGAGAACAATGCCGCTACAGCATCGAAGGTGTGGTCTGCAAAGTCCCAGCGGGACACTACTTCATGATGGGCGACAATCGCGATAATTCGCTGGATTCACGTTATTGGGGTTTTGTGCCCGATCAAAATATCGTAGGCAAGGCCTTTTTTGTCTGGATGAACTTCGGTAATCTCAAGCGCATTGGTTCGTTTCAATAGGGAAAGTCCATCGTAGGAGCACAGGATGATGCAGACCCAATCCAAGCAGAGCGGCATCACATTTGTTGGCCTGCTCTTTGTCGGCGCGGTGTTGGCCATCGTTGCCGTGCTGGGCATGCAGGTCGCCCCCACTGTGATGGAGTATCAGGCAGTACAGAAGGCAGTCAATAAAGCGATGCTGGCGAGCAATCCTGTGGAAGCGCGAGCCATCTTTGACCGCGCCAGGTCGGTGGATGACATCAACTCGATTGCTGGCAAGGACCTCACTGTCAGCCAGGAAAATGGCAATACGGTGCTCAGCTTTGCCTACCAACGCGAGATACACCTGTTTGGACCGGCTTACCTGACCCTCAAGTATTCAGGCCGGTCCAAATAGCGTGGGTGACGATCTAGCACTGCTGCAGGAACGGCTGCAACTGTCGTTCGCTCAGCCCAGTTTGTTGGAACGTGCGCTGACCCACCGAAGCTTTAGCGCTGACCACAACGAGCGGCTGGAATTCCTGGGTGACTCGGTCCTCAATCTTGCGGTTGCAGACCTGCTCTATGCGCGATTGGGCACCTTGGCCGAGGGCGACCTCTCACGAATCCGGGCCAATCTGGTCAAGCAGGACACCTTGCACCAGCTCGCGCTTGATTTGGGGCTGTCTGGCCTGCTGCGTCTGGGCGACGGTGAAATCCGCTCGGGTGGGCAAAAGCGGCCGTCCATACTGGCCGACGCGCTGGAAGCGGTCATCGGTGCTGTCTACCTGGATGCAGGGTATGAAAAGGCACGGCAGTTGGTGCAGCATCTCTTTGGCAAGCTGGAAATCAACCCGCAGATGCAGGCCAGCGCCAAGGATCCAAAGACAGAATTGCAGGAATGGCTGCAAGCTCGCAAGATGCAATTACCTGTCTATCGGGTGGTTGGAACGCTGGGTCAGGCGCATCGTCAGACCTTCGATGTCGAGTGTGAGGTGCTGGACTTGCAGCTCAGCGAGCGAGGAATTGGCAATTCACGGCGGGCGGGTGAGCAAGCTGCTGCGGCCGCCATGCTACTGAATCTGGCGGCCAGAAAGATGCCTGAATGATGTCGGCCCCCGAGGCAAGTCCCGCTAAGCAGTCCGATAGCTCTGAGCGTCGTTGTGGCCTGGTGGCCATCGTCGGCAAGCCCAATGTTGGCAAGTCCACCTTGCTCAACGCTCTGGTTGGGCAGAAGATCAGCATCACCTCGCGCAAGGCGCAAACCACCCGGCATCGAATCACCGGCATCTGCAACCGTGGCAACAGTCAATTTGTCCTGGCCGATACGCCAGGTTTTCAGACACGCCATGCCAGTGCCCTCAACCGCTCACTCAACAAGACGGTGTTGGGCGCGATCATCGACGTGGATCTGGTGCTGTTCGTGGTTGAGGCCGGTCAGTTCAGGCAAGCAGATCAACGCGTGCTGGATTTGCTCAGTCCTGGCATCCCGGTATTCCTGATCGCCAATAAGCTTGACACGGTGAAACAACGTGCCGAACTCGCGCCTTGGCTGCAGAAAATGCAGACCCTCCATTCCTTTGCAGAACTGCTTCCCCTGTCGGCGAAAAATTCCAGGGATATCGAGCACTTGCTGGCAGTTTGTGAGAAATATCTTCCCCAGCAGCCTTGGTGGTACGAGGCAGATGAATTGACCGACCGAAGTGAGAAATTTCTGGCCAGCGAAATCGTGCGCGAAAAGCTTTTTCGACTGACCGGTGACGAGCTACCCTACACCTCCACGGTCGTGTTGGAAAATTTCGAGGAAGAAGCGCCGCTGAAAAAATCGCAAAAGCGACTGATACGCATCAGCGCCACCATTGTGGTTGAGCGCGATACGCACAAAGCCATGGTGATCGGGGACAAGGGTGAGCGTATCAAGCGGATTGGCACCGAGGCGCGAATGGAGCTTGAAAAACTGATGGACGCCAAGGTTTTTTTGGAGCTCTGGGTGAAGGTACGCTCCGGCTGGGCCGACGATGAGGCACGAGTTCGAGCCTTTGGCTATGAATAGCCCGGGTGGTGAAAATTGAGCCAGAAAAATCCCCTGAACGGCGTGGGGTACAGACATTGTGTCCTTAGGCACTAGCGATGGCCAGCAAGCGTATCAGTGATGAACCGGCCTATGTGCTGCATCGTTATGACTGGAGCGAAAGCAGCCTGATCGTGGAAGTCTTGACCCGACATCATGGCCGTATTGCGCTGGTTGCCAAGGGTGCCAAGCGTCCCAGCTCGCATTTCCGGCCTATCCTGCTTCCCTTGCAGCCCCTTCTCCTGAGCTATTCAGGCGAAACGGAAGTCCATACCCTCAAGAGTGCCGAATGGATGGGGGGCCATGTCATGCCCACTGGCGAGGCTTTGCTGTCTGGCTACTACCTGAACGAATTACTGATGCAACTCACTGCGCGTGATGATCCTCATCCCATGCTCTTTGATTTCTACGCTGCAGTGGTTCAGCTCTTGGCCAGCGAAAAAGGCGAGATGATGCAGGCCGCACTCAGGGCATTTGAATTGCTTTTGCTCCGCGAAATAGGGCTTTTGCCGCAGCTCGATCTTCAGACACTTACCTTGGCTCCCCTGCAGCAGGAGGCCCATTACTGCCTGGTGCCTGAGGGCGGTCTACGCGTCAGCGCCCAGGGCGACCGAGCCCGCTTGAGCGGTGCACAGTGGATGGCTGTGCAGCAGGCCCTTCAAACTGACACGCCTTTGTGGTCGGTCATGCGTGCCTGCGCCCTGATTGGCAATGAGCTCAAGCCTCAATTACGGGCCTTGCTCCATTACCATTGTGGTGTTCCTGCCCTACGCACCCGGCAGCTGATGCTGGATATTCAGAACTTATGAAAACCAGACTTTCTGTCAATGTCAATAAAGTGGCGCTGGTGCGCAATACGCGTCACCTGGGCATACCCAGTGTCACCCGTGCTGCAAGTCAATGTCTGCAGGCGGGGGCCCACGGCATCACGGTGCATCCGCGCCCCGATGAGCGGCATATTCGTGCGCAGGACGTGATTGACATTGCCACCTTGATGCAGGACTGGCCGGGGAGGGAATTCAATATCGAGGGCAATCCTTTCCATAATCTGATGACGTTCATTCGCCAGGTTCGGCCTCAGCAGGCCACCTTTGTGCCAGACACCGAGGGGCAATTCACCAGCGACCATGGTTGGTGCTTTCCCCAGGATGCCCAGGCTTTGAAAGGGCTGATCGCCGAGTGCCAATCGCTCGGTGTTCGGGTCAGCCTGTTCATGGACCCGGTGCCCGAACAGATGGCGCAGGCCCGGGAGTCGGGCGCGGATCGGGTCGAGCTCTATACCGAACCCTACGCAGCTGCCTGGGGCCATGCCAGCCAGCAGGCCCAGTTGCAGCGCTATGCGGCGGCGGCCAGGGCTGCGCAGGAGGCCGGGCTTGGTGTGAACGCCGGTCATGACCTCAACCGCGATAACCTGACCCAATTCCTGCGTCATGTTCCAGGCGTGGACGAGGTGTCGATCGGCCATGCGCTGATTGCCGACGCCTTGGAAATGGGCTACCAGGCCTGCGTGGCAAGTTACCTTCGCTGCATTGACGAGGCCTTCTGAATTGATCTACGGCATCGGTACCGATATTTGCGATATCCGGCGCATTCGTAGCAGCCTGGAACGCTATGGTGAGCGCTTTGTACGCAAGGTGCTGAGCGATGCCGAATATGCAAGCTGGCAGCAGCGCAGTGCTCGCTGGCCTGAGCGAGGTGTACGTTTTCTGGCAACGCGGTTTTCCGCCAAGGAGGCCTTTTCCAAGGCCATCGGTCTGGGTATGCGCATGCCTATGACCTGGCGCGCCTGTGAAGTCGCCAAGCTGCCCAGCGGCCAGCCGATCATTGTGTTGCACGGTGCTCTGAAAAACTGGTTTGAGGAGCGTAATCTCAGAGTGCATGTCAGCGTCACGGATGAATCCGACTATGCCGCCAGTTTCTGTGTGGTGGAGAAGAATTGACTATGCACAGCCCATTGATCATCGATATTGCTGGCACCAGCCTGTCCAAGGAAGACCAAGTTCGGCTCAGGCATCCCCTGGTGGGTGGCCTGATTCTTTTTGCCCGCAATTGGCTGGACCGCGCGCAATTGACCCATCTCTGCAGTCAGATCAAGAAAATACGCACCGATCTGCTGATCTGCGTTGACCATGAGGGCGGTCGTGTCCAACGCTTCAAGAGCGATGGCTTCACCCCTCTGCCACCGATGCAGGCATTGGGTGAACTCTGGCTACGTGATCCATTGGCCGCCTCCAATGCCGCCAGTGCCTGCGGGTTTGTGCTGGCGGCTGAGTTGCGTGCTTGTGGTGTCGATTTGAGTTTCACACCGGTGCTTGATCTTGACTACGGTCGCAGTGGCGTGATTGGGGATCGAGCTTTTGCTGCAGACCCGCGCGTGGTTGCCTTGCTCGCCAAGAGTTTGATGCATGGTCTGTTACTGGCGGGCATGTCCAATTGCGGCAAGCATTTCCCAGGACATGGGTTTGTCAAGCATGACTCTCATACCGCTATTCCAGTTGACAGACGCAGCCTCAAGGCCATTCTGTCCCAGGATGCGGCGCCATATGACTGGCTGAGTACCACCCTGGGTAGTGTGATGCCAGCGCATGTCGTGTTCCCCAGGGTTGATGACAAACCCGCGGGCTTCTCGGACATCTGGCTCAATGACATCTTGCGAGGGCGCTTACGTTTTCAGGGTGCTATCTTCAGTGATGACCTGAGTATGGCCGGAGCACGTCTGATCCACGGACGGGAGGTCAGTTACGCTCAAGCCGCGATAGCTGCACTGAATGCGGGCTGTGATATGGTTTTGCTGTGCAACCAGTCGCTCGATGGCGGCGCTGTGCTGGACGAGTTGATTGAGGGGGTGTTACAGGCCCAGCTCAAACAGCATTGGATTCCTAGTGAGGCCAGCGAACTGCGGCGAACAGCCCTGCTTCCAAGCTTTTCGGCCACCCACTGGGATGATCTGATGGTCAGCCCGGCATATATGCTGGCCATGGACCTGATTCCCTGAGCTTGCAAAAAGTCTGTGAGGTGTTCAATGCATATCAGCTCAACTGCCTGGTACTCCCGTTTCGCAAAGTCTTCAGCACATTTTTGCGGCCGACCCCGGGTGTTTGTTCTGGCGCTTCTCGTGATCCTGATTTGGCTGGTCACCGGACCCCTGTTTCAATTCAGTGATACCTGGCAGCTTGTCATCAATACCGGCACCACCATCGTCACCTTTCTCATGGTTTTTTTGATTCAGAATACGCAGAACCGCGATACTGAAGCGATACAAGTCAAACTGGATGAATTGATCCGTGCGACACAGGGCGCCCACAATGTATTGCTTGACCTGGAAGAGTTGGATGACGATACCCTGCAGGACTTTCGCCGGCGCTATCAATCTCTGGCGCGTGCAGCCCGGGCAGAGTTGAATGCGGGCCGGCTGGATACCGGAACGCCGGAACCCTGAGCAGTTCGCCCAGGGGCTGTCCACAGAGGGCTCAGCCCTCGCGGCGCAGGGCTGGGAAAAGTATCACATCTCGAATGCTGGCGCTGTCTGTCAGCAGCATCATCAGGCGATCAATACCGACCCCACATCCTCCGGTAGGCGGCATACCGTATTCCAGGGCACGCACAAAATCATGGTCAAAGAACATGGCCTCATCGTCTCCGGCATCCTTGTTGGACACCTGGGAGTGAAATCGAGCAGCCTGCTCTTCGGCGTCATTGAGTTCAGAGAATCCATTGGCAATTTCCCGCCCGGTGATATAGAGCTCGAATCGTTCGGTCACTTCCGGATGCTTGTCGCTGGCCCTGGCCAGCGGTGAGATTTCAACTGGATGTTCACAAATGAAAGTGGGCTGCCAAAGCTTTTCTTCGACCACTTCTTCAAAATACAGCACTTGCAGTCCAGACAAAGTGCGAGCAGACAGGCGGTCCTTTTCTTCACTCAGACCTAGTTTTTTCAGGGCATGGATCAGCCATTCGGACTCGTCCACCCGCTGGCCAATGTCCGAATGCTTGAGAATGGCCTCACGGATGGTGAGACGCTCAAAGGGCGGTGCCAGGTCAACCGATTGACCGCCATAACTAAGTCCTAGAGTTCCCACTGACTGCATCGCAGCATGCCGGATCAGGCTTTCGGTGAAGGTCATGAGGTCCTGGTAATCCCAGTAGGCCGCATAAAACTCCATCATGGTGAACTCAGGGTTATGCCTTACCGAGATGCCTTCATTGCGAAAATTACGGTTGATCTCATACACCCGCTCAAAGCCCCCCACGATCAGCCGTTTCAAATAGAGCTCTGGCGCGATGCGCAGGAACATCTGCTGATCCAGCGCATTGTGGTGTGTGATGAAGGGTCGGGCATTGGCCCCACCAGGAATCGGGTGCAGCATGGGGGTTTCCACTTCCAGAAATCCGTGCGACACCATGAATTCTCGTATTGAGCTGACCGCCTTGCTCCGTGCGACAAAGCGCTGCCGCGCCTCCTCATCGACCATCAGATCGACATAGCGCTGGCGGTACTTGAGTTCCTGGTCGGCCACCCCATGAAACTTGTCAGGCATGGGACGCAGGCTTTTGGTGAGCAAGCGCACGCTGTGGGCGTGGATTGACAGTTCGCCGGTCTTGGTCTTGAACATCCGACCCTCAGCGGCCACGATATCGCCCAGATCCCAATGCTTGAACTCTTCATAGGCGGCAAAACCAATGTCCTCGGCCTTGACATAGATTTGAATGCGGCCTGTGCTGTCTTGTAAGGTGGCAAAGCTGGCCTTGCCCATCACGCGTTTGAGCATCATGCGACCGGCTACCCGGGCCAGGCAAGCCTGCTCAAGCAATCCCTCGGCGGTTTGCCCGGCGTGCGCAGCAAACAGGTCGGCTGAGCGGTCTGCGGGCTTGAAGTCGTTGGGAAAAGCGGCGCCCTTTCCTTGGGTTTGCTGCTGGCGGATGGTTTTGAGCTTTTCACGCCGTTCAGCGATCAACTGATTTTCATCCAGCGGGG
>JAFMJA010000218.1 GCA_017853735.1 Burkholderiaceae bacterium
CGAGATTGCCCGACTGACCCAGGACTTGCGCGAATTTGCGCGCGAGCGCGAGTGGGAGCAGTTTCATTCGCCCAAAAATCTGGCCAGCGCGCTGGCGGTGGAAGCGGCTGAGCTGCTGGAAATTTTTCAATGGCTGAGCGAAAACCAGAGCCGCGAGCTGGCAGCTGCCCAGAAAGAAGAGGTCGGCCAGGAAGCGGCTGACGTATTGCTCTACCTCTTGCAGCTGTGTGACAAGCTCGACATCGACCTACTCCAGGCAGCGCGTGCAAAGCTCAAGGCCAATGGCCTCAGGTACCCGGTGCAAAGCGCGCGCGGCAACAGCAGGAAATACACCGAATTTGAGCCTTGACAGTGGCGTGCGCGCAGTAGGCGAGAATCCAAGCTTCTTTGCTTGGTGATTTTTTATGGCGATTCAGTGGTTCCCAGGTCATATGCACCTGACACGGCAGGCCATCGTGGCACGTGTCAAGACCATTGATGTGGTGATTGAGATGCTGGATGCCAGGCTGCCCGCGTCCAGTGCCAACCCGCTCCTGGCTGAGCTGACCAGCCGCCGCCCGACGCTCAAGGTGCTCAACAAACAGGACCTGGCAGATCCCGAACGTACTTCGCTGTGGCTGGAGCATTACAACCATCAGTCGGGGGTGCGTGCCATTGGGCTGGACACCACCGAGCCTGCGGCTGCCCAACGCCTGATCACCCCATGCTTTGAACTGGCACCCCATCGGGGTGGCATGCTCAAGCCGATGCGGGTGATGATCTGCGGCATACCCAATGTGGGCAAGTCCACCCTGATCAATCGGCTGGTAGGCAAGCGAGCGGCCAAGGCCGCCGATGAAGCGGGCGTCACGCGCACCGAGCAGCGGATTTTGCTGGCTGATGACTTTTACCTTTATGACACGCCCGGTATTCTCTGGCCCCGCATCATCGTGGCCGAGAGTGGTTACAACCTGGCCGCGAGTGGGGCGGTGGGGCGCAACGCCTTTGACGATCATGAGGTAGCGCTGGAACTGCTGGCTTACCTGCAACAGCACTATGCCCGTTTGCTGGCTGAGCGCTACAAGCTGGAGCTGGCCGATGTGGAAAGCCTCAGCGACGAGGCACTGCTGGAGGCGATCGGTCGTCAGCGTGGCTGCCTGATGGCTGGAGGAGAGGTCAATCTCCAAAAAGCCTCGGAACTGCTGATCCATGACTTTCGCAGTGGCTCCCTGGGCCGCATCACCCTGGAAACACCGGGCGAGTTTTCTCAATGGTTGGCAGAAGGCAGGAAGTTGGATGCAGAGCGCCAGGCCAGGAAAGATCTACTGACCCGCCAGGGTCATATCCGTCGCAAAAACACAGCCCCTGGCAGCCGGCCGCGACAGCTGGGTAAAGGTGGTTCAGCCCGCGGCCGCTGAGCCTGCATTGAGCAGAGCTGCCAGCCCACCTGCGGGCTCAAAGCGGTCTTGGCGGTAGTACAGACGGGTAGGTCCCGGAAGCGCCCGCTCGCGGACTGAGTGCCGCGGGTCGCCGGGATAGGTCAGAACCCGTGCGCCGTCCTCGTTGAATGGCTCGGGCTCGATCAAGGGCGGGGTGCGTTGTCTCGCCTCGTCCAGCACCCCGGACACCCTGCTGTGTTGTGCCAGATGCACCAGGCTCATGATCTGAGGCGGCGCCAGCGCAATCTGGCCGTCCCAGTATTGCTGTAGCGCATCGTGGGGCGTCAGCCAGATGCTCTCGGTCGCCTCGATATTGTCATGCCGGGCTGTCTGATGTTCGGGTACCGCAGCCACAAAAAAGCGTGTGTCAAAGCGTTGCCTGCTGACCGAGGGCATGCGCGGTGTGATCCAGCGCGACCAGGGCAGCACTCCCTGGGTGGAAAGGGTCAGGGACAACTGGGTGAGCAAGGCGCCAAACGGGCTGCCCTGCTGGTGCATGGCGATGGCCTGGGCGAGCTTGGTGCCATCAGCGCCCGATGCAAACAGGACGCCCGACTCCTCAAAGGCCTCGCGCAAGGCTGCAACGAACAAGCCAGCCGCAGCCGCGTGGCTCAGCTCTGGCTCACCCAGGTTGGCGTGCAGTGCTGAGGGCGCGCGGTCCAGCAGGCGACCCAAGTCGGAGTCCTCGGCATCGAGCTTGCCACCCGGGAACACATAGGCGCCCCCCAGGACAGCCGAATCATTGTGGCGCTTGAGCATGAACACCTGCAGCCCAGGCGCTGCGTCACGCAGCATGAGCACGGTGGCGGCATGGCGGGGTGGTGTGTCGACAATCTCTGAATTGATTTTCATGTGGAATGTGCAAGCGGGTTCATGTCAAGGCCAGATGCTTACATCATCATCCGGGCGAATTTTCAAGGGCTTCCTGCGGGCCTTTCGGTACCAGGGTATCGATATGGAACTCGACAGGGATTAGGGTACGGATATTGCCATGACCGCTGGCTGGCGCATTCGGGGCGCTGGCAGTGCTTTTTGTGATCAGGTCAGGGCAGATGAATCGGGGCAGTACACTTGAGCGTGCGGAGGTGCTGGAGACTTTACATTTTCAGCAATAGTCTGTTGGTGGTGCCCTCGGTGGGTGCGCTGAACAAAATAAATTTGTCGGGTTTTTAGTGTGAATTTTCTTCGACAGATCAGCCTGGTCCTGCGTTTTGAAGCCGGAATCTACCGACGCTATCCGCGGCTGCTGTTGGCCTGCCTGCTGGTCGCCCTGATACCGGCAATGTATGTGCTTCTGTATCTGTCCAGCATCTGGGATCCTGCAGCCCGAACCGGCTATCTGTCGGTTGCCTTGGTCAATTATGACCTGGGCATGGAACACAAGAATCGGGTATTCAATGTGGGAGCTGATGTGGTGGATAGGCTCAAGAGCCGCCAACTGTTTGCCTACCAAGACTTTCTCGAAGAGGCGCAGGCACGCGCCAGTGTGCGCTCTGGCAAAAACGCCTTCGCCTTGATCATTCCAGCAGATTTCAGCGCCAATGCCATTCCTGGGATTGACGCGGGTGGCGGCAAGCTGGTGGTCTATCTTTCGGAGGGCAACAGCTACCACAGTGCGGCCTTGGCCAGAAAGTTTGCCGACGAATTGGCCGAAGAAGTCAACGAAAGTCTGAACCGGCAACGCTGGGAATTGGTGTTGCAGAGTGTCAGCGGCTCTGAGATCGAATTCGGCCGTTTGCGCCAGGGCATCACCAATATGCTGGGAGGGTCACTTGAACTGACCAAGGGCGTCAAACAGGCGGCTGTTGGAGCCAAATCACTGACCGACGGCAGCGGTGCTTTTGTCAGCAACGCCAACCAGCTTTCTGCCGGCATGAAAGACTTGAGCGAGGGCATGCGTCAGATGCAGTCACGCTGGCCTAATACAGAAGAACTCAGCCGACTGCGTCTGGGCGCAGCTGATCTGGCCGAAGGTGAGGTCGAGATGGGCAAAGGCCTGGGAGATGTCCGGTCTGGCGGTCGTGACCTGGGCGATCGGGTCAAAGAGTTTCAGGCACAGGTCAAAGACTCGCCCTTGCAAGACACATCCGTCAGCTATGGGATCGATCAGGTCGCTGAGGGCCTCTCAAAGCTGAATTCCGGGCTGAGCTCAGTTGCCAGTGGCCAGCGCCGCCTGGAAGTGGGTGCCAAAGATCTGAGTGTGGGCGTGGCGCGCTTGACTTCAGGCATGCTCAGCACCGGCAATTTCTTGAGCGAGACCGTCACCAAATTGCCGCAGGGCCAACAATTGCAGGAGCTCTCAGCGGGCGGGGAGCGCTTGGTAGACGGCGCCAGCCAGCTCGATAAAGCCTTGCAGCAGCTCAGCGCTGGCGCGGAGGTCATGGGTGCTGGCATTCAGTTTCTGGTGGATGCCTTGCCCGAGGGGTTTGAGCAGCTGGGTGGCAGTCCGGAGGGGCTGGCGCATTCGGTCAATCCGGTGATTGAAGCGGTGGCTCCGGTGCAAAACAATGGCAGTGGATTTGCACCCAATGTCATCTCGATTGCGCTGTGGCTGGGTGCCAGCATTGCTGCATTTCTGATGCATGCCCGCCTGATGCCTCGACTTGCTAGCGAATTTGTTCGCCTGGCCCAGGTGCTTGGCAAAGTCTTCATACCCACCCTGGTGGTCATGGCCCAGGTGATGCTGGTGCTGTTATCGGTTTATCTCCTGCAGATTCCAATTGCCAACCTGCCAGCCCTGCTGCTGGTGCTGGTGATGTCGGCGGCAACTTTTTTGATGATTGTGTTTGCCTTGACGCGTGGCCTGGGGGACGCCGGCAAAGCCATCGCGTTCCTCTTGCTGGCTTTGCAGGTGACTTCTTCGGGTGGCCTGATTCCGGTGGAACTCAGCGGTGGCCTGTTTGCCGAACTCAACCCCTGGATGCCTATGACCTGGGTCCTGGTGGCGATCAAGGCCAGCATGTTTGGTGCCTACGATGGCCAATGGCTTGAACCTTTTGGGCTGGTGTGCCTGGCAGGCTTGGTGGCCACTGTGCTGGCCTGCGTGGTCGGACGCTGGCGATTTGTTGGTATCTCAGAGATCCGCCGTCCGCCGATCAACTTTTAGGTGGGGACAAGGGCCTGGCCCCAGTAGTGGTAACCGAGAAAACGCGGCCCTGACACATAGCCATGTTGTGCATCGGCCTGCCTGAACCCCGCTTGCCCGATCAAGGCATCCATGTCCCGACCCAAGTGGCAACCGCCAGCCATGGTCCCCCATATTGGCTGTAGCCGGCTTTGCCAGGCACGTACCGAAGCCTCTGGCGCCTGCCCGTGCTCACAGTAAAGCAGCTGGCCATTGCTTTTCAGCAGGCGCCGAATTTCCAGCAGCGCGGACAGCGGATTGGGAATGGAACATAGGGTGTAAGTGCTGAGCACCGTGTCAAAGACGAACGTCTTGCGCGTCCCGTCGTTCCACGGC
>JAFMJA010000219.1 GCA_017853735.1 Burkholderiaceae bacterium
TCGTCTACCAGCAATACCTTGAGCCCTGCACTCATGCAGGCACCTCGATCCGAACTTCAAAAAATCCCTGGTCCCCGCCACTGCGAAAATCAGCCTGCAGATCGTGCAGCAGGAAGAGGCGTTGGCGCACATTCTCGAGCGCCACACCCTGGCCATGGGCACCTTCCCCAGCGGGCATGCTGTTGCGGACCTGAATCAACACGCGACTGCCCTTTCGCTGGGTCAGGATCTCGATGTGAGCGCCCTCCACGCTGGGTTCTACACCGTGGCGTACCGCGTTTTCCACCAAAGGCTGCAACAGCAAGGGGGGCAAGAGGGCCGCTTCTGCGCGCGGATCGAGCTTCCAGCTCACCTGCATGCGCTGGCCAAAGCGCACCTGTTCAATGGCCAGGTAGCGCTGCGCCATGGCTATTTCCTGGCCCAGGGTGATGGTCTGCGCTTGTTCCGCCAAAGCATGACGAAACAGCTCGCTCAGATCTTCCAGCAAGGCTTCGGCCCGAGCAGGTTCAGCGCGGACCAAGGCAATGGCGCTGTTGAGGGTATTGAACAGGAAATGGGGACGAATGCGCGATTGCAGTTCGGCCAAGCGTGCAGCTGTACTGGCCGGCGTCTTGCCGCGCTCACGCAGGCTCAGCAATGCCACCAGTGCGGCCGCAAGCAAAGCCCCGCTGGCGGCACTGGCCACCCAGAAGGGAGTGCTCAGCAGCTGGGCCAGGACAAGCAAGGCATTGGCGGCCAAGCCCGCCAGAGCTCCCAGCAACACACCGGAAAACTGCTGTACTGCACGCGGCAAGCTAGGCCATAGTCGCAGCAGCAGGCAGTTGCCAGCCAGCCAGGCCAGCGTCGCCGGCAAGGCCGCCCCGGTCAGCCAGGCCAGTTCGGTCAGCCAGTTCTCGAATCCCACGGAGCCGAACAGGGCCGCCACCGCCAACACCAGCTCCACCAGCAACACCGCACGCAGGGCTACGCCAATATGACAGGCGTCAAACAACTGCTGGCGCTTTTGCACCACAGAAGGAACGGGCCTGGGAACCGATAAAATCTGGTTGTCGTCCATGCGCAGCTTTTGGTGAGATCAGCCCTCGATCGGGAACACAGCCCGATTATTGGTGAAGATGCCAAAAGCGCACAATCTCTCCCTGGGCCTTCACTTCCCCAATGACAAGCCATGTCTCACAATCAACTCGACAAGAAGTCTGAAGCCTGGTCAGCCCTGTTTTCTGAACCCATGAGCGATCTGGTCAAGCGGTATACGGCCAGTGTTTTTTTTGATCAGCGTTTATGGAAAGCCGATATTGAGGGTTCCCTGGCCCACGCTGAGATGCTGGCCGCGCAGGGTGTGATCAGCCAGCAGGACCTGGCAGCGATTGTCAAGGGCATGGCGCAGATCCGTGGCGAGATCGAAACTGGCCAATTCGAATGGAAGCTGGATCTGGAGGATGTGCACCTCAACATTGAAGCGCGCCTGACTCAGCTGGTAGGTGATGCTGGCAAACGCCTGCACACCGGACGCAGTCGAAATGACCAGGTCGCCACCGATGTGCGCCTATGGCTTCGTGACGAGATCGACCTGATCCTGAAATTACTGGGTGAACTGCAGCATGCCTTGCTGGAAGTGGCCACCAAGCATGTGGATGTCGTCATGCCGGGCTACACCCATCTGCAAGTAGCCCAACCGGTCAGTTTTGCCCACCACCTGCTAGCTTATGTAGAGATGTTTGCGCGGGATGCCGAGCGCATGCAGGATGTGCGTAAACGCACCAACTGCCTGCCCCTGGGTAGCGCCGCACTGGCGGGTACCGTATACCCGCTAGACCGCCACCGGGTGGCAAAAACCCTGGGCATGGTCGATGCGCAGGGTACGCCCATGGTGTGTCAAAACAGCCTTGATGCAGTGAGCGATCGGGACTTTGCCATTGAATTCAGCGCCGCTGCGGCACTGGTGATGGTGCATATCAGCCGACTGAGCGAAGAGCTGATTTTGTGGATGAGCCAGAACTTCGGCTTCGTCAAGATCGCAGACCGCTTCACCACCGGCAGCTCCATCATGCCGCAGAAGAAAAACCCGGATGTCCCTGAACTGGCTCGAGGCAAAACCGGCCGGGTCGTCGGCCATCTGATGGGGCTGCTGACCCTGATGAAAGGTCAGCCCTTGGCCTACAACAAGGATAACCAGGAAGACAAAGAGCCGCTGTTCGATACCGTGGATACCTTGCGCGACACCCTGCGCATCTTCACCGAAATGATCGGTGGCCAACCCAATCCTGCTACCGGCCAGAAGGATGGGGGCATCACCGTCAACGCCCAAGCCATGGAACAAGCCGCCCTCAAGGGCTACGCAACCGCCACGGATCTGGCCGACTACCTGGTGAAAAAAGGCCTGCCATTTCGAGATGCCCATGAGGTAGTGGCGCAAGCGGTCAAGGCCGCCCTGAGCCACGCCTGTGACTTGTCGGAGTTGCCTTTGTCAGTGCTGCAGGGTTTTCATACGGCAATTGAAAAGGATGTGTACGGCGTCATGTCACTCGGTGGTTCACTCAACGCGCGCAACACCCTTGGCGGCACTGCGCCGGTTCAGGTCAAAGCGCAGATCGAGCGTCACCGCGCTCGCCTCCATCAAAAGGAACAGCCATGACCGTTGCCAACACCCTGAGTTGGGATGATGACCTCGCGCTTGGCGATGAGCGCACCGATCACACCCACCAGGAATTCATTGAACTGCTCAACGCCACGACTGCAGCCGCTCCAGGCAACAAACTAGCTGCGTATCAGTGCCTGCTCGAGCATACGGTGGAACACTTCAGCCAGGAGGAACGCTGGATGAGCGCCTGCGGGATCGCGCCCGATTTCTGCCACTTCTCCCAGCATGCCAGTGTGCTGGAAGTCATGAAAGAAGTGGAGCGCCGCGCCCAGGCAGGAGAGCACGCCTATATCGGCAGCATGATCGAGGCTCTGGTCGAATGGTTCCCCATGCATGCCAGCAGCATGGATGCCGGACTGGTGAGCTACCTGCAGGAAAAAGGCTTTGATACCGCTACCGAATCTTTCAAGGACGGCTCATCGGTGAAGGTCGATGGAACAGCGCCAGACTGTGGGCACGAAACCAGTCATTCCTGTGGCTGATGCCTGGCAGGCCTTGAAACCATGAGCGGCCCGATCCGACGCATTGCGGTCAGTACCGGAGGCGGTGATGCGCCTGGTCTTAACGCGGTGATCAGTTCAGTGGTCTGGTCTGCGGCCAACCGTGGCTGGGAATGCCTGGGCATACGGGATGGCTTCAACGGCATACTCTGGCCGGAACGCTATCCCAAGGGCGGCATTGAACTGCTTACCCGCGACCGGGTGCGTGGCATATCGCACCTGGGCGGCACCATCCTGGGGACCACCAATCAGGGCAATCCTTTTCATTTTCCAGTCAAGCAGGCCGACGGTACGGTGACCGAGATCGACCGCTCAGACGAACTGATGGCCTGCTTCAAACGTGAGGGCATCGATGCCCTGGTGATGGCGGGTGGCGATGGCACCCTCACCATCGCCCACGAGCTGCACCGCAAAGGCATGCGTGTGGTGGGCGTGCCCAAGACCATCGACAACGATCTGGACAAGACCAACACCACTTTTGGTTTTGACTCCGCCGTCTCTTTTGCCACCGATTGCCTGGATCGCCTGCACAGCACCGCCGAGAGCCATCAACGGGTGATGGTGGTGGAGGTCATGGGCCGCTATGCCGGCTGGATAGCCTTGCATGCCGGTATCTCGGGGGGCGCCCATGCAATTTTGTTGCCTGAAATTCCCTACGATCTGGACAAGGTGGCCGAGTCGATCCGGCAGCGCCAGACGCATGGCCGTCTGTATGCACTGGTGGTGGTGGCTGAGGGCGCGGCTCCTCTGGGTGGAAAACTGACTGTGCAGGCCGGCGCCCAGATTGGTCAGGCTGAGCGACTGGGCGGGGTGGGCGAGCAAGTCGCCCAGGCACTGGCTCAACGCACTGGCAAGGAGGCCCGTACCGTGGTGTTGGGTCATTTGCTGCGTGGCGGCAGCCCCACCAGCTTTGACAGGCTGGCGGCCAAGCGATTTGGCACAGCTGCCGTGCGTGCCCTGGAAGCGGGTCTGAGCGATGTGATGGTCTCACTGGCTCACCCCGATGTGGTCTATGTACCGCTAGCGCAAGTGGCTGGCCGCATGAAAGCCGTTCCCATCAACTGCGATACCCTGTTAACCGCCCGCGATCTTGGCATCTGCCTGGGCGACTGATTTTTCGGAGAATTTGAATGAGCGTCATCACCAATATTGAAGACCTGAGAGTACTGGCCAAGAAACGTGTGCCGCGCATGTTCTACGACTACGCCGACTCCGGCTCCTGGACCGAGGGCACCTACCGCGCCAACGAAGCGGATTTTCAGAAAATCAAGCTACGCCAGCGGGTGGCGGTGAATATGGAAAACCGCAGCACGGCGGTCAAGATGGTGGGGGTGGATGCCAAGATGCCAGTGGCGATCGCGCCCGTGGGACTCACCGGCATGCAGCATGCCGATGGTGAGATTCTGGCCGCCCGTGCCGCCGAAAAATTTGGGATTCCATTCATCCTGTCCACCATGAGCATTTGCTCGATCGAGGACATTGCCCAGCACACCAGCGCTCCTTTCATGTTTCAGCTCTACATGATGCGTGACCGTGAGGCCATGGTGCGCATGATCCAGCGCGCCAAGGACGCGCGCTGCAGCGCCTTGGTGCTCACCCTGGACCTGCAGGTCATCGGCCAGCGCCATAAGGACCTGAAAAACGGCCTGACCGCGCCGCCCAGACTCACCCTGCCCAATATTCTCAACCTGATGACCAAGCCACGCTGGTGCCTGGGCATGCTGGGCACCC